>JASFTE010000282.1:0-6521 GCA_050114035.1 Armatimonadota bacterium
CACCAGCAGCAAGGGGCGCTGGAGAAGGCGCGGCAGTACTACGAGTCGGCGCTGGCGCTGCAGCCGCAGAATCTCTCGCTGTACTCGCCGCTTGGTGACGTCTACATGCGGCTTGGCGATGACGACACGGCCATGGAGGCGTGGAAGAAGGCCAGCGCTTATGCGGGGGACGATCCGCAGGCCATCGCCCGGTTCGGGCGACTGCTGTACGAGCGCGGCCGGTATGGGCTGGCGCTCCGGATGTACTCCGAGGCGCGGGAACAACTCGAGGACGATGCTGCCTTTGGCGAGCAGATGGCGAGGGTGTATGAGGCGCTGTTGGACTTCGAGCGGGCCATCGGCGAGTATCTGCGGACGGCCGCGGCGGCGAGCAGCGAGGCCGATCCGATTCCCCCGGCGACGTCGCTCGCCACGGAGCTGGCCGAGTCCGAGGGCAGGCTGCCCTTCCTCATCGAGAGGGCCGAGGCGCTGCTACAAGAGCATCCCGGCAACGCCGCACTGGTGGCGGTGCTCGTGCGTGCCTATGCTCGGAGCGGCGACTCATCGAAGGCCGCCGAGCTTCTCGCGGCGGAGGGGGAATCGGCGCGCGCGCCGGCGAGCTTCCTGGTGCTCCTG
Organism: Armatimonadota bacterium; assembly: GCA_050114035.1. GTDB lineage: Bacteria > Armatimonadota > Zipacnadia > JAUWAU01 > JAUWAU01 > JAUWAU01. Next base: position 616 of record JASFTE010000282.1, read on the forward strand.
GCCGAGGCGCTCCTGCAGCAGGGCAGCGCCGATGCCGCGGCCGACCTCTTCGCGCGGGCAGGCCGATCGGCACCCGATGCGATCGTGCAGAGCGAGGCCGCCCTCGGGCTGGCCCGGTCGCACGCGGAGCAGGGGGATTGGCAGGCGGCCGCGGCGGCGCTCGAGGACGTGGTGGCGACCGACTCACCGATGGCGTCAGACGCGCGTGTGCTGTTCGAGCTGGCCGGCATCCACCTGCGCCATCTAAGGCAGATCGACCGCGCCCGTGCGCTTTACGAGGCGATCGTGGCGCACGACACAGGCACACGGCGTCGAGTCGAGATGGGGCTGGCAGATTGCCTGTTTGCGCGGGGGGAGTACGAGGCAGCCGCCCAACGCTACGGCGAGATCGCGGCGCAGCAGTCGCAGGGACGCCCCCTGCTGCCGCCAGCGCCTCCCTTTGGCGGGGGGCCACTCGCGCCCGTGATGCAGTGGGGCCCGGCAGTGGCGCCCGTCACCATGCGCCCCCGCTACATGGTGGCCGAGTGCGCCTTCCGGGGCGCGGACCTGGGGCGAGCGGGCGACCTGTTTCAGCAGCTTGCCGATGAGGCCTCGGGCAGTGCGGAGACCAACGACGCGCTGCGGCGGTTGCAGCTCATCCGCGGGGACATGGCGATCGATCCCGACGGGGCGCAGCGCTACATCGCCGCGCTCAACTCGCGCGACAGGGGAGCGCAGGAGCAGGCGCGCCGGGGCCTCGATGAGCTTGTGTCCGCCAGACCGCGCGGCCCGCTCGCGGACGACGCCCTCATGCTTCTGGCATCGACGCTGAACGAGGGGGGCGACTTCGTTGCGGCACGGGACGCCTACGAGCGGCTCATCGCCAGCCAGCCCGACAGCCCGCTGCGCGCCGAGGCCATGCTCGCGGTGGGGAGACTGTGTCGGGAGCACCTGGACGACGAGAGCGCGGCGGCCGCGCACTACAAGCGTGTGCCGCGCGAGTATCCGCACTCGCCTCTGGCGGCACAGGCCCGGTTGCTGCTCGACGACCGGGGCCCGCCGCCGTGATTGCACGGATCGTATCGTGTAGACACGAGTTATCGCTCATTCGCTCATTTGTTCGAGTTGACAGTCGCCCACGGCAGCGGTATAATGGGATGAAGCATCTGTCTAGCTTTGGCCCGTCAATATCGTACAGGGGTGGGCCGAAGCCGGGCCTATACTCGGGTCGAGGAGGGGCGCGCGAAGCCGGGAGTGTGCGGCTGCGCGTTGCGGCGATGTAAGGTGGTGTGCGATGTATTGCCCCGATTGTGGGAGACGAAACCCGGAGCCCGCGCAGTTCTGCAGCGAGTGCGGGACGCCATTCGGCGGTGAGCGCCCAGACGCCCGGGCGCCGCTCATGGAGCCGCACGAGCTCGTGCGCCAGGCGAGCGAGTTGAAGGACCTGGGCCAGCTTGAGGGCGCCATCGAGCTGTGCAGGCGGGCGATCCTGGCGGAGCCGCGCCATCGCGGGGCACACGCCCTACTGGGACTTCTGTACGAACGGAAGGGGCAGACGCCCTCGGCGATCCGCGAGTACCGCGTGGTGCTCGAGATCGATCCCAACAGCACAGCGGAGCGCGAGAAGCTGAGTATGCTGGAGGGTGACGGCGCCGGGGATGCGGGCCTCATGGCGGAGGCAGGAGCCCGCTGGGCCGGCCGTCCGTGGCGCGTGGCGACGCTCGGGGCCATGGCCGCCGTCGTCGTGCTGCTCGTGTTCGGAGGCATCGCACTCCTGAATCGTGGGCGGCCGGGGCGTGGGCCGGACGAGATGGCGATGAGCAGGCCAGGCGCGTCTCCGGGGGGCGTCACTGCCCCGGGGACGGACGCGGCGCGTGTGGCACAGCCACGAACGACGCGGCCGCCGTACCCGGCGATGGCCCGCAGTGCCTCACCCTTCCAGGGAGGCCGCATGCCCCGGACTGCCGTACCACGGGGCCTCCCATCGGTCGCGTCCGGAACAGTGCCAGGGCGGACAAGGACGCCGAGGACAACACCCGGCGTGACGCCGCCGACGGGCGGGCTTCCGACCGCCAGGGCAGAGATCCCGCCCCTGGTGCTGGGCCGCACGGTGGAGCCGACGGCGGCCACTGGCCGGCCCGTGGTCACTCCCACGCGGGAGGGGCCGCTGGACGTGCGCCCTGCTCGGGAGGAGCCGGTGACGCCCGGGGGACCGGTCGAGGTGGTGCGGGAGGGCGACACTGAGGAGGCGCCCGCGACGGGGCACATCGAGATTTGGCCATCAGTCGGGGTGCGCGCCCGGATGCCCGGGCCCACGACGCCTCCGGCTGAAGGACCGCCGGCGCCGGGGCCCACGGCGGCAGCCTCCGGTCGCACGCACCAGATCCAGGCGGGCCAACTCCGGCAGCAGGGCCAGTATGCGGAAGCGATCCAGAGATACGAGGCGGCGATCAGCGCCTACACCAGTAGCGTCCAGGAAGGACTGGCCGGAGCGCAGGCCACGAAGGGGATAGAGAGCTGCAGGCACGCCATCGCAGCGTGCCAGGCTTCTCTGGCGGAGCGATGAGCATCAGGAGGACGATAAGTGTCGCTGCGCTGGCGGCCCTTGGCACGGTCAGTCTGGCCATGGGCAGCCCGCAGGGCTCCATCGGAGTCGCATGGCTTGGCGACGAGGGCGCGACGGACGCGGCCTTCGAAGCCGAGTTGGTCAATGTGCTTCTGGAGCGTTTGGCCGAAGGCGCACTGCCCGCGACTGTAGTGGACCCGCAGAACGCCATGGTGCGGCGGGCGCTGGCCGACGGCGAGCTGGAAGCGGCGGACGTGACGGTGGCGGCGGAACCGGTCTCTCTGGCGCGCCTCGGCCGCGGGCTCGGCGTCGACTGGGTGGTGGGGCTGGACGTCGAGAGTCTGTCGGTCACGGATGAACTGGCGAGCGCCGAAGTGGCCGTGACGGGCCTGCTTGTGGACGCCCTCACCGGCGGTCATACAGAGCTTCGGGCCGAGAAGCGGGCGGGAGAGACAAGTGCTCTCGAAGATGTGCCGGCCCGAGCCGGGAGCCCATCGCGCATCCTGGCGTGCGCCATGGCATATAGGGTGTGTGAGGCTGTGGTGGCCGGTGTCGCCGGAGGGCGCGAGGGGGAAGGGCCTCCCAGAGAGCAGCCCGGCGAGGTCGGGCCGACGCCCGGGCCCTCGCCGCTCACCGGCGGGCCCACCGGGATCGCCGATGAGACGGTGCGCCTCGAGTGGGAGATAGCTCAGCGGGGCGCGTCGGCCGAGCTGTGCATGCGTCTGGGGGATGCGTATCTGGCGGATGGCCAGTGGGAGTCGGCTCGAGCCGAGTTCCAGAAGGCGGCGCGGCTCGATCGGACGCTCCCGGATCCGTACCTCCGCCTGGGGGACATGGCAACGGACCGCGGTCTGTGGCAGGACGCCATCAAGGAATACCAAGAAGCGCTCGAACTCGACCCGGCGAGTATAGCGGCGCGCATTGCTATTGCCAGAGCGCTGGAGCAGGCGAACCAACGCGCGACGGCGATCAAGGAACTCGAGGTCGCCACGGAACTCGACGCGGACAATGGCTCGCTGTGGGTGAAGCTCGGCGACCTGCACAGCCGGCTGGAGCAGTCCAATGAGGCCGAGGAGGCGTACCTGGCCGCACTTCGGGCAGCGAATCCCGATCGGCGTGCCTGCGGCCGGCTGGGCCAGTTGTACGCGCAGCGAGGACGCTTCAAGGAGGCGCTGACGTACTACGTCAAGGCGGCAAAGGAGAGGGACACCGAGCTGCCTCAGAAACTCGACGAGCGCCACTACCGTGCGACGATGGCGGCGGGGGATGAGGCGCTGGCCGAGGCCATGCGCGCGTCGCGCGATGCGTTGCAGGCATTCCACGATGGGGAGACGACGCGCGAGGAAGCGTATGAGGCCTTCGTGGGCTTTGCCGAGAGGTCGGGCGACATCTCGCGGTTCGCGGAGGCACTCGAACCGCCGCGAGGGCTGCAGAAGCAGCATGCCCTGCGCCTGCTGGCGTATGCCCTGGTGGAAGAATCGGACTTGACGATCCAGCAATACATCGGTACAAATGACACTGCGGATCTGGATTACGCTTGCCAGGTGCGGGACGAGGCCGTCAAAGAACTTGAGAGACTATTGAAGGGGAATCAGGCATCGCGGTAGAACTCCCGTGTTGGTGGCGAGGCCCAGGCACAGCACGGAGGCGCGCGATGCCACAGGATCGCAGCGTGACCCGGGGCAGGGGTGATGAGCGTGTCGGCAGCGATGGGCAAGGTGCTGCTCCTGCTCGGCGGGGCCATCGCAGCAGTGGGGGCCTTCGTACTCATAGCCGGCCCGCGGCTCGAACGGGGCGGCCGACTCCTGCCGGGAGACATCTCCTGGAGTCGCGGTGATGTGTCGTGGCACTTTCCGCTGGGCACGTGCATTGCCGTGAGCATCGTCGTAAGCCTGTTTCTGACTCTGGCATTGTGCATCGTCGGCCATTGGCGGCAGTAGAACTGGCTGCATGACCTGAGCATGTGGAGGCACGGAGCCAGTTCGTGCGAGTCGCCGGCCAGATGGGGGACGGCCTTGTGAGAACGCTCCAGGAGTGGATGCAGTACATGGAGGAGCGGAAGCGCGACGTGCGTGAGGCCGATGCGCAGGCGAAGAAGCGCGAGCCAGCCGGTGCGGCGGCCGGGGCCGGGCAGACGGCCACTGCCCAGAGCGAGCCGGGGGCGCCCGAGAGCCCCAGCGCACGGCGCGTTGTCGCGGCGCCGACCTCCGGCCGCGGCACGGCGCCGATACCGACGGGACTTCAGGGACGGCCGTATGGCGGGAGCCTGGCGCGGGGCGTGGAGCATGCCAGGGACCAGATGCGGCGCGCGCTGCACGCGAGGCAAGCGGGCCAAGCGGAGCTGCCGCTGGGCCTGCCACCCACAGAGGGAGCGAGGGGTACTCGCAGATCGGCCGACGAGACGCGCGACGACCTCATCGAGCGGCTTCTGGACCCGGAGTTGACGCTACAGGAAACCGCCAAACTGCTCAACGTCTGTCCGACGACGGTGCGCCGCTACACGAACCGTGGGGTGCTGAACCACTTCCGCACCCCGGGCAACCAGCGGCGCTTCCGGCTCTCGGACGTGCTCGAGTTCATGGGACGCCAGCAGCAGTCGCGAAGCGAAAGCACGTAGCCATCAGTGCCGCGGGGGCAACGACGATGGCAAGTGAGGGAATGCGCGGTGGCGGACAAAGTCCTGATCGTAGACGACGATCCACAGATACGTGACCTCTTGGCGCGAGTGCTCACCAAGAACGGCTTCGAGTCCATCACCGCGGCCAATGGGGTCGAGGCACTTGTGCGGGAGAAGAGCGACGACCCGGCACTGGTGCTGCTCGACCTCATGCTTCCCGACATCGATGGCGTGGAAGTGTGCCGGCGGCTGCGCAAGCGTACCACGAAGCCGATCATCATGCTCACGGCCAAGGGCGACGAGATCGACATCGTCGTGGGCCTCGAGGTGGGCGCCGACGACTACGTCACCAAGCCCTTCAAGACACGCGAGCTCCTGGCGCGCGTCCGGGCGCAGCTTCGTCGCACGAAGGAGTACGCGCAGGCCGCTGAGGACGGCGAGATGCTCGACTTCGGCGAACTGCAGATCGATGCGGCGCGGCACGAGGTGAAGGTGCGAGGCGAGGTGCAGCGGTTCACGCCCAAGGAGTTCGACCTCCTGCACCTTCTGGCCAAGAACGAGGGGCGGATGATGCTGCGGGAGGTGCTGCTGGAGACCATCTGGGGTTACGACAGCTCGATCGACAGCCGGACGCTCGATGTGCACATTGGGAGGGTGCGCGCCAAGATAGAGCGCGACCCCCGCAATCCCCAGATGATCATCACAGTGCCGAGCGTGGGGTACAAGTTCCAGGCTCCTGAGGCG
>JASFTE010000283.1:0-6492 GCA_050114035.1 Armatimonadota bacterium
CCCGATCTCGTCTGACTCCCGTCGCAATCCACAGGAGGTGACGATTGACGACCCGTGACCCGTGCGTGCGGGGCGTCAATCCCCCATGAGCACCCGAAAGTACGCGACCATCGACGGCAGCGGAATAATCGGTGTTGAGGAGGGCCCCGCCCCCGAGTGTGGCCCGGCCGACGTCCTCGTGGACGTCCACGCCTCGCTGATCAGCGCGGGCACCGAGCTCGGCGGCGTGCCGCGCCGGCGCGAGAACCCCAACGCGGACGCCAAGCCCCGGCCCTTCGGCTACCAGAACGCCGGCGTGATCGTCGAGAAGGGCGCCGAGGTGGCCGAGTACGAGCTCGGCGACCGCGTCGCCTGCATGGGCGGCGGCTACGCGCTCCACACCACCACGGCCGCCGTGCCGAAGAACCTCACCGTGCCCATCCCGGACAACGTCAGCTTCGAGGAGGCTGCCTTCAACCACCTCGCCGCCACCGCGCTGCAGGCCATCCGGCGCGGCGAGCTCGAGCTCGGCCACAACGTCCTCGTCGTCGGCCTCGGCTCCATCGGCCAGCTCGCGTGCCAGCTCGCCCGCCTCTCCGGCTGCCGCGTCATGGCCCTCGACCGCCTCCCCCTCCGCCTCGGCACCGCCGAGCAGCTCGGCGCCGACCTCGTCGTGAACGTGGACGAGGACGACCCCGTCCCCATGGCCCAGGAGCTTACCGAGGGCGAGGGCATGGACTGCGCCATCATGGCCTTCGGCGGCGACGGCACCGAGGCGTTCAAACAGATCGTGCAGATGATGAAGCTCACCCCCGACACGCACCGCATGGGCAACATCGTCATCGTCGGCGGCGCCCAGATCTCGCACACCTTCGCCGCCTCCCTCGGCAACCTGAACGTCCTCAGCTCCGCCCGCACCGGCCCCGGCTACCACGACGATGACTGGGAGCGCGGCGACGAGTACCCGCACGTCTTCGTCCGCTGGACAACCCGCCGCAACCTGGCGCTCTGCCTCCGGCTGATCTCCGAGGGCAAGCTCCGGCTCGAGCCACTCATCAGCCACAGGTACCCGCTCGACGACGCCGGCGAGGCCTGCGACAAGATCATCGAGTCGCCCGAGGAGACCATCTCGGTCATACTCACCATGAAGTAGCCGAGCGGCTCTCTGCAGGAAGCAACCCCCGCTCCGATTGTCAACCGCCAGACCTCCATGGGGGTTGACAATTGTCTGCATTCGGCCGAAGATACGCGGAGCGCACCCACGCCGGCACGCCGCATTGGGAAGCCATGACGCCGCCCGTCGCTGAGATCGCAGACCGAGTCCTCGCGGGCCACACGATCGGCCGCGACGAGGCGCTGGCGCTCGTGGAGCACCCCGACCCCTACGAGCTCGCCATGTGGGGACGGCGCATCACGGAGCACTTCCAGGGCACGCACGTGGACATGTGCGCCATCGTCAGCGCCCGCGGCGGCCGCTGCCCCGAGGACTGCAAGTTCTGCGCCCAGTCGGCCCACGCGGAGGCGGACGCGCCCGAGTATCCGCTGAAGGGCGTGGACGAGTTGGTCGAAGCCGCACAGCGGGCGAAGCGGGCGGGCGCATCGCACTTCGGCATCGTCACCGCCGGGCCCGACCCGGGCGGTGACCTCGATGCCATCTGCGGCGCCGCCCGGGCCATCCGGGAGCGCGTCGGCATCGACGTGCACGCCTCCGCCGGGTTCCTGACGGCCGACGGGGCCTCCCGGGTCGCATCCGCCGGCGTCACGGTGTACAACCACAACCTTGAGACCGCGAGCGCGTGCTTCCCCAGCATCGTGTCCACGCACACCCACGGGGACCGCGTCGCCACCGTGCAGGTGGCACAGGCCGCCGGAATGAACCTCTGCTGCGGCTGCATCCTCGGGCTGGGCGAGACCGCGCAGGACCGCGTCAACCTGGCGTTCGAGATCAGAGAGCTGCGCCCGAGCTCGGTGCCGCTGAATGTACTGCATCCGATCCCGGGGACGCCGCTGGAGGACCAGCCGCCGCTGCCGCCGCTCGACATCATCCGCACCATCGCCATGTTCCGTTTCGCGATGCCGCGGACGCGCCTGAGATTGGCCGGCGGGCGCGAGCACAATCTGCGCGATCTGCAGTGCCTGAGCCTCGTCGCCGGCGCAAACGCCCTCTGCCTCGGCGACTACCTCACCACCCGCGGCCGACCCGCGGAAGAGGATCTGCAGATGATCGCCGACCTCGGCCTGTCGCACTCATAGGAGGCACCCAACATGCCACAACGCACGGTCAACGTAGCAATCCTCGGCGCCGGCGGCCTCGGCCGCAGCATGGTGGAGCTCATGGCCCACAAGCCGCACCTGCGCCTCACCGCCATCTGCGAGAGCGCGGGCGTCGCCATCCGCGAGGATGGCCTCGACCTCTCGGACGTGCTCGCCGCTGCCGAGCAGGGCTCCGTGGCCACCGTGCCCGGCGCCGGCCGCCCGAGTGAGGACAGCATCGGCGACGTCATCGCAGCCGGCGACCTGCTCGACGCCGTCTTCGTCGCGCTGCCCAATCTCCCCAACTACTTCGTGCCCGACGTGGCCGCGCGCTTCGCCGGCGGCGGCTTCCGGGGCGTCATGGTGGACGCCCTCAAGCGCACCACCGCCGTGGAGCTGATGCTCGAGCGCCGCGAGCGGCTGCAGGAGGCCGGCGTCACATACGTCACCGGCGCGGGCGCAACGCCCGGCCTGCTGACCGCCGCCGCCGCCCTCGCCGCGCAGAGCTTCGTCGAGGTCACGAACGTGGACATCCACTTTGGCGTCGGCATTGCCAACTGGGACGCCTACCGCGCCACCATCCGCGAGGACATCGCCCACCTGCCGGGCTTCGACGTGGCCCGCGCCCAGGCCATGACCGAGGACGCCATCGCGGCGGAGCTCGACGAGCGCGACGGCATCCTGGAGCTCATGGGCATGGAGCACGCCGACGATGTGATGCTCGAGCGGTCCGGCGTCTGCAGCCGCGACGACGTCACCGTCGGCGGCATCGTGGACACGCGCCGCCCGAAGAAGCCCGTGAGCACCAACGTCACGATCCGCGGCCGCACCTTCGACGGCAAAGAGAGCCACCACACCTTCACCCTGGGCGACGACACATCCATGGCCGCCAACGTCTGCGGGCCCGCCCTCGGCTACATGAACGCGGGGCTCTGGCTGCACGAGAGGGGCATTCATGGGGTATTCACGGCGGCTGACCTCATGCCGCGCATGGAGCCGCCGGCGCCGATGGCCGACGATCGCCTGTCAGTGACCAGCCAAGAGGCCGCCGAGCCGGCACGGGCCCTGTAGGCCGGCAGCCACCAACCACCGACCCTGTGCGGTGCACATGCCCATGGCCGAGGCCGATGACGCCATCCCCGCCCGCGTCGGGCGCGCCCTCCTGGCCCGCGTCGGCATCGTATCGCTCGCGCTTGTCGCGCTGCTCGTCGCCACCATGTGCGCCGCCTGCGTGCTCGGCCGCTACGGCCCGGCGCCCGTGCCCGCCCTGCAGATCGTGGCCCGCGCCCTGCCCGTCCTCGCCGCCGATGCGCCGGCCGACCTGTCCCCCGACGAGACCATCATCCTGCAGTTCCGCCTCCCCCGCGTTCTCCTGGGCGCGTTCGTCGGCGCGCTGCTGGCCGTCGCCGGAACGGGACTGCAGGGCCTCCTGAAGAACCCCCTCGCCGACCCCTACATCATTGGCGTCTCCTCCGGAGCCGCCGTCGGAGCCGCCGCCGCCATGACCCTCGGCCTCGGCGCCATCGCCCACGGATGGGGAGTCCCCCTGCTCGCCTTCGGCACCGGGCTCGCCACCGTCGCCTTCGTCTACAGCCTCGCCCAGCAGGGCGGTCGCGTCCCGGTGGAGTCGTTCCTGCTTGCCGGCGTCGTCGTCGGCTCCTTCATGTGGGCCGCCGTGTTCTTCTTCATGACCGTGACGGCCAAGGAGCGGGAGACCCTCGACATCGTCTTCTGGCTCATGGGCAACTTGCAGCGCGGCGAGCCGTGGCGCGCGGTCGCGATGGTGGTCCCCTTCGCCGTCGTCGGACCCGGGCTCATGTACCTGTTCGCCCGCGATCTCAACGTCATGCTGCTCGGCGAGGAGTCCGCCGTGCACCTCGGCGTCCGCGTCGAGCTCCTCAAGCAGATCATCATCGCCCTCGCCGCCCTCGTCACGGCCGCGGCCGTCGCCGCCGCCGGCATCATCGGCTTCGTGGGCTTCATCGTCCCACACATCATGCGCCGCCTCGTGGGCCCCGACCATCGCGTCCTCATCCCGGCGGCCGCCCTTGGCGGGGCCATCTTCCTCGTCTGCGCCGACACCATCGCCCGCACCATCATCGCCCCCAGCCAGATCCCGGCCGGCGTGATCACCGCCCTCGTCGGCGCCCCCTTCTTCTGCCACCTCCTGCGCAAGCGCCGCCGAGCCATCTGAGCCGTCCCAGTTGTGGAAAAAACCCGCAACCTCCGGCCTCCGCGGCGGTCTAAAGCTCCAACGGCTTTCTAGCGGCCATTCAGGTATCCACGTCCGGCGGGTGGGGCTCGCGGTTCCAGGCATCCATACGGCTCTGCCAACCGCGCTGTGCGGCAGTGCGGGCGGACGTGAGTGGCTGCCTATTTGGTGCAGTTGCCGCACCGAGAGGAAGGCGCCCATGCCCATCCCCCTGGTGGACTTGCGGGCCCAGTACGACACGCTGCGCGAAGAGATCATTGCGGCGGTCGATGAGTGCATCAGCAGCACCCGGCTCCTCCTCGGGCCGAATATGGCGGCCTTCGAGGAGGAGTATGCGCAGTTCTGCGACGCCAGGTACGGGGTCGGCGTCGGCTCGGGCACCGCTGCGCTCCAGTTGGCGCTGCAGGCGGCCGGCGTCGGGCCGGGCGACGAGGTCATCACCACCTCCTACACGTTCATCGCTACCCTCGAGGCCATCGCACACCTCTGCGCCACGCCCGTGCTCGTGGACATCGACCCGCGGACGTACTGCATCGCTCCGGACTGCGTCGCCGAGGCCGTGACGCCCCGCACCAGGGCCATCGTCCCCGTGCACCTCTACGGGCAGACGGCCGACATGGCCCCGATCATGGAAGTGGCCAGAGCGCATGGACTGGCGGTGATCGAGGACGCGTGTCAGGCGCAGGGGGCCCGCTACAACGGGCGCCGCGCCGGATCCATCGGCGACGCCGCCTGCTTCAGCTTCTACTTCGCCAAGAATCTCGGCGCCTATGGCGACGGCGGCCTCGTGACCACCAACAGCCCCGAGCTGGCCGAGCAGGTCCGGCAGCTCCGCCACCACGGGCACGACTCGAAGTACGAGCACGTCCGCCTCGGCCACAACAGCCGACTCGACGAGATCCAGGCCGCCATCCTCCGCATCAAGCTCCGCCATCTGGAGCGCTGGAACGCCCGCCGCCAGGAGATCGCCGCGCTGTACACCGAGCTCCTCGGCGACCTCGTCGAGACCCCGCGGGTCGCCGACTACGGCGAGCACGTCTTCCACCTGTATACGATTCGGACGCGCGATCGCGACGGCCTGGGGAGTGCTCTGGAGGCCGCGGGGATCGGCCACGCCAAGCACTACTGCCGGCCGGCGCATCTGCAGCTCGCGTCCCGGCCCTTCGGCTACGGTCGGGGGGACTTCCCGCACATCGAGGCCGCCGCCGACGAGGTGCTCCAGCTTCCCATCTACCCGGAGCTCACCGATGCCCAGGTCGGCCAGGTCGCCTCCGTCATCGAGCGCCACGTGACGTCCCGCGCCCGCGCCCGATCCTATGCCGCCCGCGAGGCCGCCTCCGCCAGCGCCGCATGTGCCCCGTAGGGCGCCTGCACTACTGGGCGATCAACGCGCTCACCCTAGCAACTCCACCAACCGCTGCCGCACCCGATCCGCGTCCACTTCCTTGGCCACCGCCACGGTCGGTTTGCCGGACGTCTTGACGCACCGGCCGTCATCGTCGATCTCGATACGCAGCGCCTCGCACTCCACGAGCGTCGGCTCCGCCGCCACCAGCACCGCCAGCGGGTCGTGCACCACGGGCATCCGCGGCGCGTCATCCTCTCCCCGCCGCTGCGCCTCCTGCCACAGCTCCGTCATGCGCATGATGGCCCCGCTCAGCGGCGTGTCCTTCATCCGGATGGTCTCCAGCTCGCTGAGCCGCATCTGGCATTCCAGCGTCACATCGAGCCCGATCATCGTGATCGGCTTCCCGCACCCGAACACCACCCTTGTGGCCCGCGGATCGGCCCCCGCGTTGTACTCGGCGTTCTCCCGGTCCTCCATCGTATGCCCGCCCATGATCACGAGCCGCCCGATGCGGTCGAACTCCTCCGGGAACTCCATAGTGAACCGCGCGATATTCGTCTCCGGCCCCACCGGGATGAGCGTCAGCCCCTTGTGCTCCCGCGCCTTCTCAGCCAGGAAGCGGATCCCGTCCGTGCGCCCTTTGCGCAGCCGCGCCACGTCCACGGCGCTCAGCAGGTCCGCCGGGTTGTTACGCGGGATT
>JASFTE010000284.1:0-6492 GCA_050114035.1 Armatimonadota bacterium
CCGGGGGCGGTGCGGTCGCCGGACGGGAAACAGATCGCGCTCCTGCTGCGGGAGAACGCCCGGAAGTACAACTCGTTCGTCATGTTCAGCGATGACGAGGGGGAGACGTGGTCGGAGCCGCGGGAGATGCCGGCGAGTCTCACGGGCGACCGGCACACCGCGCGCTACGCGCCGGACGGGAGGCTGTTTGTGAGCTTCCGGGACCGGACGCATATCAGCCCGACGTGGGGCGACTGGGTCGGCTGGGTGGGCACGTACGAGGACATCGTGGAGGGGCGCGAGGGGCAGTATCGGATCCGGCTGATGGACAACCACAAGGGGGCTGACACCACGTACCCGGCGGTGGAGCTCCTGCCCGACGGCACGTTCGTCACGACGACGTACGGGCACTGGACGCCCGGAGAGCAGCCTTACATCGCGAGCGTGCGGTTCACGCTGGAGGAGATCGACGCGAAGGCGGCGATGCTGCCGGAGCAGACCGACGTCTATGTCAGCGGGGAGGACGGGTACCACACGTATCGCATCCCGGCGCTGCTCGTGTCGAAGGCAGGGACGCTGCTGGCCTTCTGTGAGGGGCGCAAGAACAGCCGGAGCGACCACGGGGACCTCGACCTGATGCTGAAGCGGAGTGAGGATGGGGGGAATACCTGGTCCGAGCAGCAGATTGTGTATGAGGAGGGCGGCGACGCCGAGATCACCATCGGAAATCCCTGCCCGGTGGTGGACCAGGACACGGGGACGATCTGGCTCCCCTTCTGCCGCGACAATGACGACGTGTTCATCACGAGCAGCATGGACGACGGGCGGACGTGGGCCGAGCCGGTGGAGATCACGAAGGACGTGAAGAGGGCGGGCTGGGGCTGGTACGCGACGGGTCCGGGCGTGGGGATCCAGCTCGAGCGCGGGCCGCACAAGGGGCGCCTCGTGATCCCATGCGATCATCGGGAGCGGGAGGACGGTAAGTGGGTGATGCACTCGCACGTGTTCTACAGCGACGACCACGGGACGACGTGGCATCTCGGCGGCTCGGCGCCGAAGCACACGGACGAGTGCCAGGTGGTGGAGCTGGCCGACGGGACGCTGCTGCTGAACATGCGCAACTACTGGGGCCGCACGGGCGGCGAGGAGAAGAAGGGCGGCATGCGGGCGCTGGTCGTGAGCCGCGACGGCGGGGAGACGTGGACGGATCTGGAGTTCGACAAGACGCTCATCGAGCCGGTGTGCCAGGCGAGCTTCATCCGCTACACCGATGAGCAGTCCGGCGACAGGAACCGGCTGCTGTTCTCCAACCCGGCGTCCAAGGAGACGCGGCACCACATGACGATGCGCCTGAGCTACGACGAGGGCGAGACGTGGCCGCTGGCAGCCGTGGTGTACTCCGGCCCGGCGGCGTACTCGTGCCTGGCGGCGCTGCCGGATGGAGACATCGGGTGCCTGTACGAGCGCGGGACGAGGCAGGCATACGAGAAGATCACGTTTGCGCGATGCAGCCTGGAGTGGCTGAGCGGGGGGAGAGAGAGGGCGAGGGAGTGACTCAGAGATGGGGGGACTGTCACCAGTTCTGGTCCGCCAGCTCCGAGGCGATCTTGCACCACTCGGCGATGCGGTGGGGCTCGCCGCGGCAGGTGTGGAGGTCCTTCATGATGATCTCCACGACGCAGTCCCTGGTCTTCTCGAGTGTGTCGCGGATGTGGTCGCGGGCGAGCTCCGGAAACCAGTCCTCGCCGCCGAGGATGGCCGGGTTGGGCTTCCAGGAGAAGATGCAGTCGCGGCCGATGGCCTCAGCGCCCACTTCCACGTCTATCCAGGGGCTCATGGAGAGGCGGCGGAGGTTGGGAATGGTCTTGGCGATGTCCACCTTGAGGTGCAGCGGCTCGCAGCAGCCGTAATTGGCGAGGCCGAAGCGCTCCAGGAAGCGCTTCTCGTACGTCAGGGCGAACTCGTCGTGCATGGCGGGGGAGACCTCGGAGAAGATCTGCGTCGTGGCGTGCCCCCACATGTCGATGGTGCGCACGCGCTCGCCATCGAAGTCCTCCTGCGGCAGCTCGTCCGTGTACCCGAAGGCCGCGGAGCCGACGCGCTGGTTGCCGTTGTTCAGCGATAGCAGGCCCTGGCTCTCGAGTTGGTCGAGGCGGCTGAGCCAGCCGTCGGTCATGCGCTCCATGACAGCGTGCACCCACTCGGGGCGATCGACCATGTCCACCATCACGTTCTCGATCCCGCGCCACTTGATGAACTCGTCCATGATGGAGAACCAGAAGCCGTCGCGCCCGCGCTTCTCGACGGTGAGGATGCCGTCGTAGACGTCGCAGAGGCGCTCGTAGTTGCGCTCGGTGGCCTCCGGGTCCACGGTGATCTCCGGCATGCCGATGATCTCAGGGTCCGCGTCGGCCTCGATGATGGTGTTGTAGCGCCGCGCGCCGTACCAGTGGTCGGGCCGGGTGGAGTCCTCCGCGATGCCCCAGCCGGTGTCGTGGATGGCGATGGGCGAGGCGATGGTCCCGTCGAAGCCCCGGTCGTCCTTGAAGTGCTCCCAGTGGTAGAGGCCCTGGCGCAGCGACACCTCGTGCCGGCGGGCCCACTCGTCGGTGCATTGCAGCTCGTCCCCGTTGAAGAACTCCGACCAGCACGACGCGGCCACGTTGCACCACACCATGGGCCGAACGGGATCCATGCCGTTGAGGCGCCGCCACAGCTCGGCCCTCTCCGCCTGCACCGGCAGGGCGGCGATCTCGGCCAGCGCCTTGGCGAGGTCGCGCAGGACGGCTCGGTCTTTGTCGGGGATGGACACTTCGTCGGTCCCTTCTCTGCCGCCGGGCGTTAGGCTTCACTTGATCGGCCGGAGGGTGATGGCCTGCAGGTCCATCACGGCGTAGCCGGGCATCTTCTGTGGCTTGACGGAAACCGTGCACGGACCGGGCCGCGCCAGCGTGACATTCCCGAGGGTCTGCTTGACGTACTCGGTCCACCCTCCGGTAGCGCCGATGCGTCCCGTCAGGGCCTGCTCGCCAATGGTGAGTGTATACGTGCTCCCAGGAGTGCGGTCGCTGCAGGAGTAGGTTATCTCGACGCTGAACGCGCCGGGCCTCTCGATCGTCACATCCCAACTCACCCAGTCCGTCGGGTCGGTCCAGTAGCCGATGTCGTCCATACCCCGTTGCAGCTGGTACCTGGCCGTCTTACCATGCACCATCGCGTCCCGGGCGTGCAGGTGTATTGTGCCGTCGGCGGCCTGTCGCAGTGAGGTGTCAACCTCCGGCTCCTCCTCTATCTCGAGCACCACGACCGTGTCCACGGGGTCGGGGGCCTTTGTGGGCAGCTCAATGGCGACCCCGTCCTCGCGCCGCGCCACCTTGAGGCGCGAGCGCTTCGGGCGAGCGAGAAGGTAGGCCTTCGTCACGTCGCTGTGCAGCCTCCGCACCTGGAGCTCCCTCTCAGGCCACTCGAAGACGTGCAGGAACAGACGCCCCGGCTTCGTCGTGCATCGGCCCCAGGGCAGCCCGCGGAAGGGGCTGGGGCCCGCACCGTAGATGCTCTCGCCGTTCGCGCGCAGCCACTTCCCCACTGCCCGCAGCCGCGCCGCGCTTGGCCGCGGGATGACGCCCTCGGCCGTCGGGCCGACGTTGAGCAGATAGTTGCCGCCCTTGCTGACGATGTCCACGAGCTTGCGGATGAGGTCGTCGGAGCCCTTCCAGTTGTGGTCGTAGCTCTTGAAGCCCCACGTATCGTTTATGGTGGCGGGAGTCTCCCAGTCCACCGCGACCCGGACGGGCGGGATGCGGTTGTCTCCCATGGAGCGGTAGTCGCCGAGGCGGTGGCCGATGCGCCCGCTGATGATGGTGTCGGGCTGGAGGTCGCGGATGAGGTCCTTGAGCTCCTGGGCCTGCTCCGCCGTGGGCGTGCCCATGTCAAACCAGATCAGGGCGATGGGCCCGTAGTTGGTGAGCAGTTCGCGCAGGTGCGGCTTGACGCAGCCGTCCAGGTAGCGCCGGAAGTCCTGCTTGCTCTCGTCCGGGAAGTCCCACGTGTTGCCCATGGCGTCCGGGTGATGCCAGTCGAGCCTCTGTGAGTAGTAGAAGCCGAACCTGATGCCCGCCTCGTTGCACGCCGCCGCCAGCTCCTTCATCGGATCGCGGCCGTACGGCGTTGCATCCACGACGTCATACTCCGTGACCTTCGAGTCGAACATGCAGAATCCGTCGTGGTGCTTGCTGGTGATGACGAGGTACTTCATCCCCGCCTGCTCGGCGAGGCGCACCCACTCCCTGGCGTCGAACTTCACCGGGTTGAGCTCCCTGGCGAGGGGCTCGTACTCGGCGATGGGGATGCGCGCCCGGTGCATGGTCCACGAGCTGAGGCCCGGGATCTGCTCTCCCTTCCACGTGCCGGCTGACACGGCGTAGAGGCCCCAGTGGACGAACATGCCCAACTTGGCCTCGCGCCACCAGGCCATGCGGCGGTCCTGGTCGGTGGTGTCGGCGCGGGCCGCGCCATCGGAGGCATCTGCCTCAGCCGCAAGCAGGAGCGGGAGCGCCATCAATGCCAGCGCGAGACTGCAAGCTGGCGCGCAAATGGACATGCTCACCCCTACACCCATCCCTTACGTTGCGTTTCTCGTTTTGCCGCGGCGAGGACATTCGGCTGTCGTCGGCGAAGCACCTCTCTGTAGATGGCGTTCGCATCCTCACGGAGGCGTAGGGGTCACAGCTTCAAAGTTCAATCTTGGGTCGCGTGAGAGCCAAGCGCATCCGGGCTGAGCAGGCCCAATATTGAACTCTGAAGCTGTGACCCCACCGGAGGCACGGAGGCCTCAGACAATGGACAAGTCCATAACCCGACGAGCATTTCTCGGAAGGAGTGTCATACTCATGGGCTCTGCAGTTTCAGCGGGCAGCAGTTCGGGCTGGGCGTCTGGCGACGACAGCAGACCGGACCGGGTCATTCTGGGTCTCGTGACCTACATCCTGGCCAAGGAGTGGGACGTGCCGACCATCATCGAGCACTGCGCGGCTACGGGATTCGAGGCCGCGGAGCTGCGCACCACGCACGCCCACCGCGTCGAGGTGACGCTGACGCCCGAGGAGCGCAAGCAGGTGAAGGCGCAGTTCGGCGACTCCCCCGTGAAGCTCGTCAGCCTCGGCACGGCGTGCGAGTACGACTCGCCGGATGCCGATGAGCTGGCGAAGCAGATGCAGGAGTCCAGGGAGTTCATCGACCTGGCTGCCGATCTGGGCTGCGTGGGCATCAAGGTGCGGCCGAATCATCTGCACGAGGACAAGGGCATTGCCGTGGACACGACGCTGCAGCAGATCGGCGATTCGCTGCGGGAGCTGGGGGAGTACGGCGAGCCGAAGAAGATCCAGCTCTGGCTCGAGGTCCACGGCCGCGGGACGAGCCATGTGCCGCACTGCAAGACCATCATGGAGGCGGCGAATCACCCCATGGTGGGCCTGACCTGGAACTGCAACAAGGGCGACATCGTGGACGGCTCGGTGCGCGAGAACTGGATGCTCGTGCGCAAGTGGGTGCGGTGCCTGCACATCCACGACCTGTGGGACGAGGACGCGTACCCATGGACGGAGCTGTTCCAGCTCATCAAGGAGACAGGCTGGAAGGGCTACGCGCTGTGGGAGCGCGGCGGGCAGTCCGACGACCCGC
Organism: Armatimonadota bacterium; assembly: GCA_050114035.1. GTDB lineage: Bacteria > Armatimonadota > Zipacnadia > JAUWAU01 > JAUWAU01 > JAUWAU01. The sequence goes on from JASFTE010000284.1 coordinate 5,659, forward strand.
GGGCGCTCATGAGCAAGCAGAAGGCCACCTTCGATGAGCTGTGTAAGCTGTTGAAGTGAGTCGCGGGAGCATGGAGGGAGAATGGGGTCAACCCTCACAAAACAGATATTGCTCAGTTCCTCTGCCAGCGACTGTGCACGGTGTCGCGCCAACGGCCTCTCCGCAATATCTATTCGGTGAGGGTTGACCCCACTGGCTACGGCACGAACTTCACGCAGACCGGTGCAGGGACGCTGGCCACGTGTCCCGTGGGCGTGAGCTTTCCGGTGTCGGCATCGATTCTGAAGGTGACGATCGTGTCGGAGCGCTGGTTGGCGGCCAGGAGGAACGTGCCCGTCGGATCGATGCCGAAGTTGCGCGGGCTCTGGCCCTGGGTTGGCTCGTGACCGATGTAGGTGAGCTTGCCGGTGCCCTCGTCGATGGCGAAGATGACGATGCTGTCGTGGCCGCGGTTGGAGCCGTAGAGGAACTTGCCCGACGGATGGATGTGGATGTCGGCGCAGGTGTTGACGCCCTCGAATCCCTCGGGCAGCGTTGGCACCGTCTGGGTCTCCGTCAGTAGCCCCTTGGCCGCGTCGTACCCGAAGGCCGTGATGGTGCAGTCCAGCTCGTTGATCACGTAGGCCCAGCGCACCGTCGGGTGGAAGGCGAAGTGCCGCGGCCCGGCGCCGGGCTTGACTGTGGCCCAGGGCGCGTCGTTGGGCGGCAGCTTCCCCTCGGCCAGGTCGAGCTCATAGATCATCACCTTGTCGATCCCCAGATCGGGCGCGAAGGCGAAGCGGTTGTCCGGGGCCAGGTTGATGGAGTGCGCGTGCGGGCCCCGCTGGCGTTTGG
>JASFTE010000285.1:0-6485 GCA_050114035.1 Armatimonadota bacterium
TGCCGTTCTTCCATGCCATCGGTGTGCGGCCTCGTCAGGTCGTCCGGCATGGCGGCCGCACCGCTCTACCCGGGCGCATCGCCCCAGTCGGGGACCTTGAGGAGCTCCCCGCCCCGCAGGGCCGACTGGTGGGCAACTATGCCCGGGGCGAGGTACCGGAGCGCCTCCCAGATGTTGATGCGTGGCTGTCGCTGGGTGTTGCACGCGTCCACGAACTCGTGCACCAGGTACGCGTGGGAGCCGCCATGACCGCCGAGGTCGTCGGCCAGCGCCTCGGGCAACAGCTCACTGACATCGGAGAGGTCGATGGGCTCCCAGCCATCGGTGGTGACCCACTTGGTGCCGGAGACGTCGTTCTCGAAGCTGCCCTCCGTCCCGTAGATGCGGAAGCCCTCGCGGCCGCGGTGGCCGATGCGGCGGAACTCACACATGCGCGCGGTCGCGCCGTTGCTCATGCGGAAGAGGGCCACCTCGTTGCTGAATACATTGCCGCTGATGGTGTCCTCCCGGAACCAATCGTCGTCGGGGTGGACATACCCTTGTGCCGAGACCTCGGTCATGTGCGCGCCCATGACGGAGATGATGCCGGAGGTGGCGTGGGTGGGGTAGTGCATGGGAACGCCGCCCGTCTTGTCGCGGCCCCATTGGTCGCCCCAGCGGTTCTTCGCGACGTCGTAAAGCCCGTGGGATAGGTCGTGGAAGTACTCGCCCTCGCCATAGACGTACTCGCCGAAGGCGCCCTCGGCGGCCCGCTGGCGGCAGTACATGGTCTCGGGGCGGAAGAAGGTCGTCTCGCCGAGCATGTAGAGCTGCCCCGTGCGCTTGACGGTCTCCATAAGACGGTCGCACAACTCGAGAGTCTCCTCGCCGCCACCGCGCGCCGAGGCGGGCGGCACGGCGCAGTAGACGTGCTTGCCGGAGTCCATGACCTGAATGGCCTGCTCGGCGTGGAGCCAGGGCTGCGTGATGATGGCGATGGCGTCCAGGTCCGCGGCGCAGAGATCGTCGAGGGTGGAGTACGTCTCGGTGATCTCGTGCTGCGTCGCCTGCTCGGCGAGGCGATCTTCGCGCAGGTCACACAGCGCGAGCCGGTGCACCTCCGGGTGATCGCGGAAGAGCTTGACGAAGTGTCGCCCGAACTGCCCGAGGCCGACGAGGCCGACAGTGATGCTCATTGCGCACCTCCCGTGCAGCGCTCAGTTGCCTGGGGTGATCTCGCCGAACACGAGTTGTGAGAAGTTGCGGCCCATGATCTCGTAGCCGTCGCCGTCTGGGTGGACATCGTCGGGCAGGTAGTCCGCGGCGAGGTCTTCGCCGAAGAGGTCCAGACCGCTGAAGTAGTGCAGATTGCCGTCGCCGCAGTCAGTGAGACGCCGGACAGCGTCCTGCACCTCCTCGCGCATCTTGGTCAGGGAGAGGCCCACCGGGTTGGGCTCCGTCTCGCGCGGCGGGGATACGATGGGCGAGATGACGGCGATGGGGATGTCCGGCTGCTTCTCGCGGATGATCCGGACGGCCCCGATGATGGCGGACCTGAAGGTGCGGGGCGACAGGGACGCGGCGCCGAGGATGTTGATGCCGACCTTGAGCGAGATGAAGTCGGCGGGCATGTCGCGGATCATCATGGCCACCATGGGCTCCAGGTGGCAGTTGCCGCCGTAGCCGAGGCAGGTGAGATTGAGGTCGCGCTCGCGAGCCGCCGTTGCGGGCCACGTTCGGGCGGGGCTGTGGGCGGCGCCGCAGTGGGTGATGGAGCTGCCGTATGTGATCCACTTCGGCCGCGTGTCCTCCACGGCCTCCACGTCCGCGCCGTCTTCCACGAGCAGATGGCGCAGCGCGACGGGGTGAGTCTGTGGCAGCCAGATCTCGACGACCTTGTCCCCCGCGGGCACGAAGGGAAAGAGGACCTGGTCGCTGCCGACCTCGGCGCAGCACGTCACGAGCAGCTCGCCATTGATCGTGAGGTCCAGCAGACGCTCCTCGTCGGTCGGCACCAGCGCGAGCATCAGGGTCTCTGCATCGGTGCGGAAGCGCAGCCGCACGCCGGCGGCCGTCTCGGCTCTGCCCACGAGGGCATCGTCCGGCGGGAATAGCCTGAGCTCGGCGAACGGCAAGCGCCACGGCTTGATCCAATCGTCGCCTCTCTCGAAGGACACAGCGCCCTCAAACAGGTTCTCGTCAAGCTGGACTTGCTTCATGCTGACTGCCACCTACGTCCTTTCTGAAACATCAAATCATGTCGTCGCATAGCTCCTGCAAGTATCGCATGGCCGCCAGGCACTCGCGGTCGAACTCCTCGGTCGCCGTGGGCGTCTCGGCGCCGTGGCTTACGCCGGGGACGTCCTCGAGCTCGAGGGACAGGACGCCCTCGTAGCCGATGTCTTTGAGCGCCTGCAGGAAGGCCCGCCAGTCGATCTTGCCCTTCCCGGGCCTCCAGTGAGCGTTGTGGGTGGCGTCGTTGTCCGAGATGTGGGTGTGGAGGACGCGGTCGCCGAGCTTGTAGATGGACACGTGCGGAATGTCGCCGGAGGGGAACATGTGGCTGGGGTCCACGTTCATGCCGAGAGCGGGTGAGCCGACGTGGTCGATGAGGCGCAGCATCCCCGCGGACGCGTCGACCCAGCGGTGCGGATGGGCTTCGAGGGCGTAGCGCATGCCGGCCTCCTCGCACAGCTCACAGCACTGCCGCGTCGCCTCGACGTACGCCTTCCAGTTGTCGTCCCACGCACCGGCCCGCCGCTGGCTCTCGTCCAGGGCGCACGAGAGCTCCTGGGTCACAGGCAGGCTCTTGAGCGGCATGATGCGCAGGCCGAAGGGAGCCGGGGCGACGGTGTTGACGAGGCGCGTCCCCAGCGCATGCCCCACCTCGACCATGCGCGCGAAGTGCTCGACGGCTTCCGTGCGCTCGGCCTCATCGGGCGATGAGAGCCCCCGGGGCGTGGAGACGAACTCGGACAGCTCCAGCCCCTCGCCGTCCAGTATCTCGCGGAGCGCCTTGATGCATGCGGGCGTGTAGTACTCGTCGAGCACGTCGCGAGTCCAGGCGATGAGCTCGACGCTCTTGAAGCCGAGCCGCGCGACGCGTCGGATGACGTCCTCGTACGGCGGGCGCCACTGAAACGGCCATATGGCTGCGCCGAGCTTCATAGGTGTTGCCCCCTGGGGACGGCGCTGCTGTCCGTGCCGGACATCGGTTCCTTCCGGGAGGCTGGAGTCCTCTGCGGAGTGGGCTGAGACGGTGGGTCACCAGGAGAGGCTCGGGGACAGACAGCCACGATGCTGATCGTGCTCTCAGTCCCCGAACCCTCGGCGTGGTTGGCGTGTTGCGCGGTCAGGGCAAGTCGCTGAGCGTCACCTGCTCGCCGCCGCGCTCGCGGCTGAGGCCCGCCGCGGTGAGGAACTGGATGATCTCCAGGGTCTCCTCGGGCTCGACGGGGGGCACGCCGGTGCGGAAGAACTCGACGATGGCCACGAGCATCGGCGCGTAGCCGGCGCTCTCGGCCGTGATGGTCCTCTTCTCTCCGACGATTGTCACCTGGCCCTTCACGCCTTTGGCGCGAACGGCGCGGAAGGTGCCGATGCGGCCATCCTCCCACTGCCCCACGACCACGTCCGTGTTCTCCGAGCCCGTGGTCTGCGCCCACTGGCATCCGCGACCCATCACGGCGTAGAGCGCCTCGACGCAGTGGATGCCGTAGAAGAAGTAGGGCGGGTGGTACTCCATCTCGGAGGCGGGCCCCACGGTGTCGCAGCCGAGGAGCTGGCCGATCTCGTCGTTCCCGCCGCGGGCGCCGATGATATCGGGCGCGAAGCGGTACGAGGAGGCGCTAAAGAAGGGCACGCCGGACTCCTCGGATAGGCGGAGAATCTCGCGCGCGTCCGCCAGGCTCGCGGTGAGGGGCTTGTCGATGAAGACGGGCTTGCCCGCGGCGAACACGGGCCTGACCTGCTCCAGGTGCGGGCGGCCGTCCACGCTCTCGAGGAGCACGGCGTCGATCTGCCCGCAGAGGGTCGGGATGTCCGGTACGATCTCGATGCCCATCTCCTGGAGCTGCTCCGTGAAGCCGTCTACGCGGGAGGCGCTCGCCTCGACGTCGGTTCCACCCTTGAAGGCGGCGACGACGCGGCCGCCGGGGACGTGCTGCTCGTGCTCTGGGTCGTTGAGGACCTTGGTGAACGCGACCACGTGCGAGGTGTCGAGGCCGATCATGCCGATGCGGATGTCGTTGGCCATGGGATTGGTATCCTCCTGTGGCGATGGTGAGGCGAAGGAAGGCAGCCAGGTCCCAGCGACCCCCCTACAACATTGCGGACATGAGTGGGTTGAACAGATACGTCTCCAATCCTCCCCAGAAGCCGTCGCCCTCCGACTCGTCGCCGAGGAGGCCGCCGTTGCGGACGACTATGAGGTCGAGGCTCGGGACGACGAGGAGGATCTGGTTGCCGGCGCCGGCCCCGGCGAAGGCGTCCTTCGGCACCGACTCCCAGACGCCGTCGAAGTTGGTCCACCAGCCGAGAGCCGAGCCCGGGCAGGGGTTCCCTTCCGGGCGCTCAGGAAGCGGTGTGTCCGCATACTCCACGATCTCCTGCACCCATCCGGCGTCGGCGACCTGCACGCCTTCCCAGTTGCCGTTGCGCAGCATCAGTCGACCGACGCGGGCGACGGCGCGAGGTGTGTAGCTGCCGCCGCCCCAGTTGGCGCACAGCGGAAGGCCGTCCACCTGGTAGACCTTCCCGTAACCGATGGACCACTCGTCATCGGGGACGCCGATGGGGCGCATGATGCGCTCGCGAAGCAGTGACTCGATGTCCGAGTGGGGCGTGCCCTTGAGGGCGGCGGTCACGGCGTAGGCCAGCATGGCCATGCCGGGGTTGCTGTAGGCGTACTTGCTGCCCGGCTCGAAGACGACCGGGGCCTCATCGCGGGCGATGGTGAACGGATCGGGGTCGCGCTTCCAGAAGTCGCCCTTCCAGCCAGGGAGCTCGTCGTGGGGCAGGCCATCCTGCTCGGCGTCCTCGATCCCCGAGCAGTGCGTGGCCAAGTGGCGGATGGTGATCTTGGACTTGTACGGATCATCGTGCCACGAGGGGATGTAGTCGCAGGCCAGCTCGTCGGCCTCGAGGCGGGCGTCGCTGAGGGCGAGCATCAACGACGTGCCGCCCACGAGCGCTTTCGCCAGCGAGGCGGTGTAGTGGCGCTTCTGCGCGTCGTAGCCCTCCGCGTACCACTCGCAGACGATCCGGTCATTGCGGATGATGAGGAGGGTCTTCGTATGCCGTTCGGCGAGGGAATCGCGGAGGGCGTCGAGCTTCTCGGAGGACATCCCCTCCATCTCCGGCGACGCAGCTGGCCATTCGAAGGTGTCATTCATCAGGGCGTTCCTTTCGTTGTCAGCGTCGGCGCTCGGCAGAGCGAGGCGCGCGCAGCAGACACACATCGCAGCCGCGACCCGCACGTTCAGCGTCACTTCGCACCCCGCGCGGAGATGAGCGCCAACCACGTGTGATTGGTGTCCGGGCTCTGCAGTGAGACGCGGCGACCGTCGGGCAGCGGCTGCGAAGCCTGGAACTGGGCGTCAGTGGGATCAAACCAGCGCAGCGTGAGGCCCTTGCCTTCACGGCTCACGTCGAGCGTTACCTGACCGCCCTTCGGGAAGTAGAGGGCGTATACCTCCGCAGGTCTGGCGAGGCAGTAGGCCTCGTTGTCCTCGCGGTCGGAGAGCAGATCGGGCCGGGGCTCGCAGGTGAAGATGTCGAAGGCGTCGGTGAAGGTGCGGGCGGCCTTGATGACCGCCTGGGCCTCGTCGCTGAGCCCGATGCCGCCAGTGGGGCGATGGAAGCGCGTGCTCGCGCAGCCCGCCCAGACGTTCTGCCACCAGCGGTCGATGCAGAGGGCGGCGCTGCCGGGCCTGCCGCGGCTCTGTCGCTGGTAGACCTTCACATTATTCATGGGGCGCGGGCCGCCGGGCTGCTGCTTGAGGTTCTCTCGGAACCAGATGAGCCGGTCGTAGTGGAGCTGGCCGTCGTTCCAGTTGTTCTGGGAGACGTCGGTGAATGAGAACAGCTCGGGGTGCTCGTACGTGGGCGCGTGCTCCTTGGTGCGGATGTCCCACAGGTCCCACATCTCGGTGAGCTGCACCTCGGCGCCACGGCGCTTCGCTTCCTCCTTGACGAAGCGGGCCCAGTACCACGGCCACTCAGCCGGGGCGCGGGTCTCGTTGTCGAAGCAGTACAGGACGTTGGGGTACGGGAGCGTGACGTCGAGGAGCTTGCGGACGAAGGCCTCCTGGAAGGAGCGCAGCACCGTGTCATCGCTGAGCGCCGGCGGCGAGTGGAAGAAGGGCTGGACCCGTCGCCACGGCAGATGCGGCCACGCCTCGGCGAGCTCCGTGTTCTCAGTGGTGTAGCTGACGCCGAGGGCCGGGTTCCAGGCATTGAGCGGCCAGAGGTCGGCGTAGAAGTCCCACGTGGCCCATACCTCGATC
>JASFTE010000286.1:0-6483 GCA_050114035.1 Armatimonadota bacterium
TAGTGTTCGTCGTCCTGTGCATGGTAGGCTTCCTCCTGTACGGTCGTGCCCGGGCGTACGGCGTACCCGGGGCCGTGGCGAGGCGCACGGTCATCGAAATCTGGGTGGCGGCCGTCGCGGCGCTCGCGGCACTGACGATCGCCACGTGGGCGGTACCGGCTGCTCGCGTGGCGCCATGGGGAGTCCTGCACGCGGACGCCCGCGGCTGGGCCATAGCCGCCGTGACAGTGGTCTTCTGCATCGCGGCGGCCGTCTTCGCACTCAGCCGGGCGCGAAGGCTCATGGACTCCGGCCAGCCGCCGTCGTTGGGCTCGGGGGAAGACGGCGACCCGCCTGAGGATGTGGGCTGTTGATGGGTCCTCTGTGGTACATCGCGCTTGGCGCAGGCGTCGTGGCGGCGCTCGTGGCCGTCCACGCCTTCCTGGTCGAGCCACGCAGGCTGCGTCTCGAAGAGCTCGAGATACCGGTGCCCAACCTGCCTCGTGCCTTTGATGGACTCCGCATCGCCCATCTGACGGATCTGCACGTCGGCGCACATCGGTTCTCGGATCGCCTGACGAGCAGGGCCGTCGAGCTCGCGAGCGGCGCGCGGCCCGACATCGTCGTACTCACGGGCGATCTCGTGGACCGGGACCTGCACGCGGCCAGGGCAGTTGACCTGCTGCGGCCGCTCACTGCCCCGCTTGGCGTCTGGACGGTGCTCGGGAACCACGACTACAACTGGACGGCGTGGGCGCGGGCTCGCGGTTTGCCGGTGGAGGCGCATTCCGACGAACATTGGGCGGATCTGCTGCACGGGGCCGGCATCACGCTGCTCGTGAATGAGAGCGTCCCCATAGAGCGGAACGGGCAGCGCCTGTGGCTCGCCGGCTGTGGGGATCCCTACTGCTATCGGGACGATCTGCCGGGCACATTGCGCCAGGTCCACGGCGGGGAGCCGTGCGTACTCCTGTGTCACTCGCCCGATATCGTGGACGACCCCCTCGCGAGTCGCCCCGGGCTCATCCTCTGCGGGCATACCCACGGAGGCCAGGTGCGCGTGCCGTTCGTGGGGCCCATCTATGCGCCGTGCCGGAATGTTCGGGAGCGTGCCCGGGGCCTCACCCACATCGCCGGCGTGCCGGTATACTCCAACCGCGGTGTAGGGGGAAGCAAGGGCCCGCGCTTCCACTGCCATCCGGAAGTGGCCCTCATCACGCTCCGCCGTGCACCAGAGGAATGAGACGGCGCGAGCACACTCGCTCGCGCCGTCTCGCAGCGTGCGTCAGTCGGGCTGCGACTCAGAACGGCCGATACGGACACATCAGGCCGGCAGGACACTGACCTCGCCATCCGGGGCCGCCACGCCGCCCGAAGCCCTGGCCGCCGCCGGCGCCGCCCCCACGTCCGCCACGTCGGCCCATGCCCTGGCCCGCGCCGGGTCCGAAGCCACGGCCGCCACCCCAGCCCCGCTGCCAGCGGTGCTGTGCGCCGAGTCCGCGGCCGCCGCCCCAGGCTTGTGGCCCTGGACCGGCCCCGAGGCCTGGCCCGGCGCCCCAGCCCCTCCCCGCACCCGGGCCGCGCCCGCCTCTCCCTGCGCCCCATCCGGGGCCGGGAGCCAATGCGGGTCGGTTCTTGACGTTGAGCTCGTGGAGTTGTGTGCGGAGCTTGGTGATGGCCTCAGTCTTGGCGTCGATCTTCTTCTGATCGGCGCCCTGCTGCTGCAGGCTCAGGAGGTCCAACTGCGCCGTGCGGATCTTCGAGTGCAGCTCCTGGGCCTGCTTGAGGTAGTCGATCTGCTCCTTCGTGAGGGTCGGCGGAGCAGGCTTCGCCCCTGCCGCCCCCGGGGCTTGTGCCATCGCCGGCACCGTCAGGAGGGCCAGGCCGGCGATGATGGTCACTGCAGTCATCAGCGTGCGACTCATCAGTGATCGCTCCTTTCTTGTCACTCCCGTGATTCACTGCTAAAGACGGACCTTGTCGCTCCCGGATTCCCGCTATTTACTCGGGACGCTGCGCAGCACTTCGAGGAGTTCCCGCGCCGGGAGGTCGCCCGTGATCACGATCATGAGGTCCTCGCGGCGCTGTCGGATGGACTTGGTGGCGCCTGCGGCAATAACGACAGGCTCCGGATCCACGCGCCATCCGCGACCGCGGCCCCGCCCCATCCCGCGCCCCGGCCCCCAAGCCCTACCGCCGCCTCCCCGACGCAGCCCGAGTGGGCGGTGCTCAAAGACAGACAACGTCCGCAGCCCGTCCCCGTACCGAATCTCCGCGTATTGGCGACCGCGCGGGCAGGTGTGGCCGTACAGCCCTCGGTGGACGTATCCTCCGGGAACGTAGGACGGGCGGCGTGGGGTGAAGTCCGCCTTGGCAGCGAACTCCTCAATGGTGAGCCTCTGAGGCTGTCCATCTCCGAGCCACCCGTGCCGCCACCCCTCGGGCACCCGCAGTTCCTCCTGCGGTGCTGCAGCGGCGTAGTCAACGTGGTTGAGCGCGGTGCGTGCCACCAGATGACCATCGGTGTCGAACGAGTCGGTCCGAAGTGGCACCTTGGTCTCGCGATCGATCCACAGTCGCAGCGCCGGACGCCGCTCACGGCGCGATACGAGCGCGATTCGTCCGGCTTGCCGGCCGGCCACCACCGCCTCACCCTCCGGCCGCAGGCGGTAGTTCCTCAGCAGATGATCCCATTCGTGTTGGCCTTCGGATGGCCCAATTCCCACGGCCCGCCTCAGTGCCGGATGCAGCCGCCACATGGTCTCGCCATCATCCAGAAGCGCCAGGCGCAGCCCCGGGCCGCCAACACCCTCAATGCGTCGCCTTCCGCCTGCCTGAGCAAAGCGCGCGCGTCCCTCGGTCCATTGCCCGCCCACGCGTGCACCGATCCGCCCCACACCGGTGAAGCCGACCTGCCTGCCCTCTGCGTATGCGGCGCGGAGCAGCTTCGCGGCCTCGGCGTGGCGTCGGTGTGCAGCCAGGCGCCATACGCCCAGCCCAAGTGCCACTCCGCCCAGCACTATGATGGCGGCAGTACGCAGCTTCACGACTCGCCTGCCTCCTCGAGCTCCTCCGGCGCCGTGTGCAGCAGCACCGCGATCGCGTGGGCGTCGCCGAAGCCCCCCTGCAGCGCCGCACCAGCATGCCATTGCGTGAAGAGAGCCGCATCCTCGTCAGTCGCCGTCGTGATGTCGATGGGCTCCGGCGGCGGCAGGAAGATGGCCAGGGCGACGATGGCAGCGGCGGCGGCCGCCGCCGCTGCGCTTGCGACAGCCCAGCGCGGACGCGGCAGCCATTGCAGCCGCCACCACGCCGCACGCGCCGGCCTGCGCTCTGAGAGCGCCGTCCGCACCTCCGGCCACAGGTCGCGCGAGGGCTGAAGCAGCTCCGTGGTGTCCAGCAGGTCGCCGGTGGCGACGAGCTCATCGTGCGCCCTTCGACACTCCGCGCACGCCTCAAGGTGTGCCTGTACGGCGCACCGCGCCGCGTCCTCGAGCGCGGCCACGGTGAAGTCGGCCAGATGCTCTCGCGCCTGTTTGCATGTCATGGTGGCGTTCCTCACACAACAGGCTCCACGAGGGGAGCCAGCTTCCGCCGCAGTGCGTCCCTGCCCCGCGCCAGCCGCGACAGGACCGTGCCGGGCTGCACGCCCATCACCTGCGCCACGTCGGTCACGGGCATCCCCTCGAAGTGATGCAGCACGATCGCCTCGCGCTGGTGCTCTGGCAGTGACTGAACGGCCGCATGGACCGCCTCTGATGTCGCCTGCCTTGACACCGTCGCCTCCGGCTGCGCCTCGGCGCTCGGATCCACTACCTGCGCCGCCCGTGCCTCGTCCCAGTCATCAGTCGTGTGTTGCGCGCGGCTCCGCCGCGACCGCAGGTGGTCGCGGGCGATGTTGCGGGCGAGCTGGTGCAGCCACACGGTAAAGGCCTCCGTGCTGCGCAGGCGCTCCAGGTGTTCCCACGCCCGCAGGAACACGCTCTGCGTCAGGTCCTCCGCCTCCGTCCTGTCGCCCACCATGTGCACCATGAGGTTGTAGATCCGCACGTGGTGCGCCCGAAACAGCCGTTCGAACGCACCGACGTCGCCATCGCGCGCCGCGGCCACAAGGGCGTTCTGGGCTGCCAGGTCGCGCTGCATCACCGGTCCAACTCATTCCAGTATAGTAGACGTTACCTCTCCCCGTCGCATTCCCGGGAAATGCAGTCCGCGGCCGCCGGGCGTGACCGAGAACGTCGAACGGGCGAGGATTGGGGCAAGGGGTGGCTCAGGCGACGAGGGCGCGAATTGAGGTGGCACACCGGGCAGGCTCTGACGCTCGGACCGCTACCTCTTCCGCCGCTTCGGCTCCGCTTGATGGGCGATCTCCACACGTTGCCCCGTGCGGCTCGACTCGTACGCTGCCAGCGCAGTCGCCAGAGCCGCCCGCGCCTCAGGAAGCGTAATGTCGGCCTCGCCCCCGGTCTCGATGCACTCAAGGAAGTGCTCGAGCGTCTGGGCGATGGCGTACCGGTTGACGTCTGGCGGGTTGTCCACGGGGATCGGCACGAACTCCTTCTCCTGGAAGCCTGCCAGCGGCATCTCCTCGTCCCCGTCCAGTATCTGCAGCGACCCCTCCGTCCCGACGATGAAGCGCGCCTCGCTCCACTCCGTGCCCGTGGCCGCATACGTGACGCAGACGCTGCCCATGCGCCCCTCACCCATCTCGAGCGCCGCCACCGCCGTGTCGTCGGCCTTGTTGGGCGGCTTGACCAGCAGGCGCCGCGTGGACGCCACGACCGCGGTGGCGTTCCCGAGGAAATGCTGGAGCATGTATATGGCATGGTAGCCGGTATCAAACAGCGCCCCGCCGCCGGCCTTCTCTCGATCGCCCTTCCAGCTATCGGCGTCATTCATGCGGGCGAATTCGTCCCCCAGGACGTTGACTATCCCGAGGAACGGCTTCCCGATCTCGCCCCCATCGATGAGCTCCCTGGCGCGGACATGCGCGGGGAACATCCGCTGGCACAGGGCGCAGAAGAGCCGCTGGTCCCGCGCGCGCGCCTCGGCGATCATCTCATCGGCCTGCTGGAGCGTCAGGGCGAGGGGCTTCTCCACGATGACGTGCTTGCCGGCCTGCAGCGCCGCCATCACCTGCCCGTGATGCAGGTGGTGCGGAGTGCAGATGTCCACGACCGCAATGGCGTCGTCTGCCAGCAGCTCCCCGCCGGTCGCGTACGTCTCCTTGATTATGCCGAAGGGCTCCGCGAGGCCGTTCCGTGCCTCCTCGTCCGGATCGGCCACGGCCATGGCATCTACTCGCTGGCTCCGCACATACGCCTCCACGTGGGCCCGGCTGATGGCGCCGGCGCCGATGAGACCGACTTTGAAGGGCATAGTGTGTGCTCCTCAGAGCGCTCCCGCGCGGCAGAGCTCGCCGATGGCGGCGCGGATGCTGCCCACGACCTCCTTGCGGGCGTTCCGCACCCGCGGCTCCACGAAGGCGGACAGCGCCCCCTCCTGCTCTGCTCCCAGCCGATCCACCCCGCGCAGCAGGGCGATACAGATGGGCGGAATCGCCCGCGCGCTCCCGTCGTCGATCTTCACGGCGATGCCCAGGCCGTCGTCGGCGAACCCGATCCCGAAGAGCCCCTCGGCTCCGCCCTTGGCCACGAGCCCGGAAGCGTACGCGCGCAGGAGCTCCGTGTTGAACGTACCCGGCGCCGATACCATCGCCGGATGCGCGCCCGTCGCCCCGCGCGCGCGCGTCGCCGCCTCCTGCAGGTCATCGGGCAGCCCGTAGGGGTGGGCCAGTCGCGAGAACATGGTGGCCGCGCCCCGCAGCGGCATGGCGAACGTCACCGTCCCGCAGCCATCGCGGCCGGTGGCGATGTCGCCCTCGGGCACTCCCGACAGCGTCGCCATCGTGGCCAGGATGTGCTGCTGCAGCGGATGATCCGGCTCGATGTAGTCCGCCACGTCGAGCCCAAGCTGTCGGCAGGCCGCCAGCATCCCGGCGTGCTTGCCCGAGCAGTTGTTGTGCAGCGCCGTCGGCTCCCTGCCCGCCGCCGCCAGCTCCCGCGTGCGTCGCGCGTCTCCGGGCGCGTGCGCGCCGCACAACAGGGCGCTCTCGTCGAGGCCGATCTTGTCCAGAATGCTTTGCACGGCGTCGGTATGCCGCTGCTGGCCCCGATGCGAGGCGCACATCACGGCCACCTCGGTATCGGTGAAGCCGAATGCGTCGGCGGCGCCGGTGGCGAGCGACGCCGCCGCCTGTGCGGACTTCGCCGCGGAGCGCAGGTACGCGATCCTGTCCGGATCGCCGACGCTGCCCACGACACGTCCGTCGGCGTCCACGATGGCGACGCTCCCGTAGTGCCGGCTCTCGACCACCGGCCCGCGCGTCACCTCGGCCAAGACGGTGGGGGCGAGTGAGGGGGAATCAGTTGTCAGCTTCGGCGCCTTCTTCCTGTTGGGCCTCGTCAGGCGTGGCCCGCTGCACGTAGTTCACCCGCAGGTTCG
>JASFTE010000287.1:0-6451 GCA_050114035.1 Armatimonadota bacterium
ACTCCTTCGGCGCCATCCGCGGGTCGTGCGGAGCCGTGAAGGAGACGTACATGAAAAACGGTTCCTCGTCCGTGTAGCTGCCGAGGAACTCGACGGCGGCGTCGCTGAAGAGCTCGCTGGAGAACTTGCCGCCCTTGTAGCTCGCCTCCTTCGGGTACTCGCCGGCCGGGTTGAAGTCGTGGGTGGGCACTGCCAGGTGGTTGCTCATCCCGCCGAAGAAGATGTTCCCGCCGTGTGTGAAGCCGCGGGCATATGCCTCCACCGCGTTGTGCCATTTGCCCGTCCCGAAGGTGGCGTACCCGGCCTGCCGCATGACCTCGGGCCATATGGCGAGCCCCTCCAGCGCCTCCGGGCCACCCCGCAGGGGCAGCTCCCCCGCCCGGAACAGCCCTCGTCCGGTGATGAGCGATGCTCGGCTGCACACGCACACGGCACCGAGAGTCGAGCCCATGATATGCGCGTGGGTGAGCGCCGTGCCCCTCTCGGCCAACGCATCGAGCGTCGGCGTGATGACGTCCGCATTGCCCAGCGCATTGATCGTGTCAAAGCGCTGGTCGTCGGCAAACAGGAACAGGACATTGGGCCGTTTGCCGGACGCGCGTGGTCTGCTGTTGGCCATGGCGTTCACCGTTCCTAGGACAGATGGCGACAAAGCAACGGCGGCCGGAAGGGCCGCCATGCGACTCAACGCTCTGCGGCGGTTGATGGGTTTCATAGTGCCCATATTCTCTCCCGCATGCGGTTGCCCTGCAGGCACGAGCCGGCCGGGATCACGGGATACTCCGGAAGGGCAGCTTGACGCCCCATAGGTCATCGATCTTCCCGACCTCGATCACCTCGTCGAGTCCCATTCCGGGGGTCGTGAAGCGAAGGCGAAGAGGCCGCGCGGATGTCGGCCGCGAGCGCAGCGTCAGGACCTGCGGCCGCATCCAGCCATCGGGCGAGAACGTCAGCTTCTCAGGCCTCGCCCGCACTCCACTGCCCTCGGGAGTGACGTTGACCGTCACCGGTGCAAGGGGAGGCATGGCAAGCGATACCTGAAGCCGGGGCTCTGGTGCCGCATCCTCTCGGCCCGGCAGCACCCACAGCATATTGCGGTACCCGGGCACCCATCGCTCGCTGCCATGTTCGTACGCGCCGATGTCGGGCGCCCTGCCCTTGAAGCCGTCCGTGAAGCCCGGGATCTCATGCCCCGCGTCGATCAGGGGCGAACCGGCCGCCGGCCGGAAGTCGAGGTTCTGCGGATCCGCAAGCGCGATATCCCTGTCGCTGTAGTTTCTCTGCACATTCTCGCCCTCGGGGAATGCTGCTCCTCTGGGGTTGCTGGTGATCGTCAGCGCGGCGTTGTTGAAGATCTCGCTGTTGACATTCTGCGCCGGAAGCAGGGGAAACTGTCTCCGCCACGGCTTCTTCGGCTCGGCCATGGTGTGGAGGCTGATGTAGTTGCCCACCCGCTCCGCCGTCCCGATGTCCAGCACCGTGTTGTTGTGCACCTTGTTGTGGTCGCCCTTCACAATGATGCCGTCTCGTCCGCAGTCCCACACCACGTTGTGGTGGACGGTGAGGCTCCGGGTCTGATCGTCCCCGCGAATGCCCAGCCCGCCGCGCCCCTCCGTCCGGCAGCCGTGCACCCAGTTGTACCGCACGATGCTGCCTGCTATCGAGGGCTGTCCCGTATACACCAGGGCCACGTCCTTGCACAGCAGCCCGCCGCTGTATGCGTGGTTCTGCTCGATGATGTACTGCTGCGCGCGGTAGTTGACGCTCGCGTTGCCGGTGTTGTAGACCGTGCAGCCGCGCACTGCGCTGTACCCATCCTCCTGCTTCTGCTCGCCCCTGTGTGTTGCGATGGCCACGTACCTCAGGGAGCCGTTCCAGCAGCAATCGTGCACCAGGCAGTTCTCGATGGTGCTGTTGGGCCCCGCCATCTCCAGGCCCGTCGTGGAGCTGTAGCCGAGGCTGCAGTTTCTCACGGTGTTTCCGGCGCCGCTCATTAGCGTGGACACTACCCGCCTGGGGGCCGTTGGGCGCTCGTCAGTATGGCGCACATACGTGGGGAACAGCAGGTGGCAGTTGTCAACGACGCAGTGGTCGCAATTCCGGAAGCGATAAGTGGCAGCAAAGAAGTGGAAGCCATGCAGCTCCACGTGGTCGGCGTCGGATACGTCAAAGGCGAGATCGCGCACCTTGGCCTCGACCGTGTGCGACGCCGGACTGTCGCCCTCGAGCGTCCACAGATAGAGCGTGTGCGTCTGCGGATCGAGAAACCACTCGCCGGGGCTGTCGAGCGCCTCGAGCTTGCCGGAGAGGTAGTACCGGTCGTCCTCCCACTGCCGCGTCTTGTCAGCGTAGTGCGTGATGCCCACGAGGTCCTTACTATACTCGAACGTGTCGCTGCCCCTGGTGTGCCTGGCGACCGGCCGTGTCCAGGTGAAGAACTGGTGCGCGACATTGAGCGTGGCGAGCGCGCCAGTCCAGTCGACTCCCGTCTCCGCAAGCTCCGGGTCAACCATCTTCCCATAGCGGCTGCCCACGCCGGCCGTGGCCCACTTCGACCGGTCGAACAGCTGCGCGAAGCGCATGTTCGGCCAGCGGGCCTCGACCATCATCGTGCCATCCACAAAGAGCTGCTCGAAGTCCGGACGCACGGATGCCTTGTAGATGCTGTCTTTGTGCACGGCCCACTGCGTCTCGATCGGCTCCGTGCCGCTCAGCGTCACGGTCTCGCCCGGGTACGCGGCGAAGCGGATGGGTCTGCCGGGTTCCCCCGACCGCGCCACGCTCACCGTTTCGCGATACGTGCCCTCGCGAACGTAGCACGTATCACCCGGCCTCAGCATGTCCGCCGCCCGCTGAATGGTGCGAAGCGGCTCCTGCTGCGTCCCGGGCCCGCCGTCGCTGCCGTCTGGCGCGACGTAGTACTCGCCGGCCCACGAGGCGCTCGTGGCGAGCACCAGTCCCAGGGCAATGCACATCAGCTGCACTGGCTCATCACTCCTTTGCCCGTCGCGCGATCTGGATGGCTCACGCAAACAAGCCCTCGAGCCTGCCCAGCCGCCCGGCGAGCTGCATGCAGGTGCCGAGGTGCTCGGGTCGACGGACGAGGTTGCGGCGATCGTGCGGGTCACGGGTTCGGTCATATAGCTCCTCGAAGCCATCCTCCCAGCGGATGTACCGCCACTCCGGCGTGATGAGCCCCTTGACGCCGCCGGTCTCTACCAGCAGCTCCTCACGCCACTCGATCTGCTCGTCCTCAAGCAGTGGAATCAGCGAGCCGCCGTCTGGAGCGTCCGCCATCAGTGTGCCGGCCGCATCCATGAGCGTAGGCGCAATGTCAATGAGAGACACCAGCTCCGGCCGGCGCGCACCCGCCGCAGCTTCGCCCGGCCAACTGATGACCATGGGCACGCGGGCCAGCGAATCGTAGGGCGCGCCGTACTTGAAGAAGGCCCAGTTGTTGCCCAGGTAGTCGCCATGATCGGCAGTGAAGACGATCAGCGTATCGTCCCGCAGGCCGCGCTCGTCCAGCAGAGCGAGCAGCCGGCCCACCTGCGCGTCAATCAGCGATACCTGCCCGTAGTACGCCGCGAGCATCCCACGCACCTGGTGGTCCGAGAAGCGTCCGTACGCAACCCGGATGCCTCCCGCGGCGTCGGGGTCGTTGGATGTCCAGGGGATGGCCGGGATCGTCTTCGCCAGGCGGCTCACCCACTCCGGGTGCTTCTCCTGGAGCTCGCCATCCCGGCGCGCCGGCATGGGAATGTCGGCCGGCTGGTACATCGTGGCGTATGGCTCGGGTGGGTCCCATGGCGTGTGTGGCCCGCTGAACGAGACCCACGAGAAGAAGGGCGGCTCGACCTGGCGCAAGTGCTCGAGTGCCGCCGTGGCGGTCCACGTGTCGATGTAATCCTCCTCCGGGAGTGGACACGTCACATGGCCGTTCTTCGCGTACCCCGGCAGCTCCCACGTGCGCCAGGCGTCGTCCCGGTGGCCCTTGGCGGCCAGGTATTGCCGGTAGTCATCCGGCGGCGCGCCGTGCTCAATGAACTGCCCCTTGCCCTCAGCCAGCTTCACATGCTGGAGGCCGAAGTTCGCCTTGCCTCTGTGCTTGGCGTGGAGCTTCCCGAAGAATGACGTGGTGTAGCCGCTGGCGGCCAGTACCTGCGGAAAGGCCGTTGCGCGGCTCGACAGACCTCGGTGCTCCGGGGGAGGAGGCGTGTCTGGTCGAATGTTGATGTTGTACGGCACCCCGTGGTGCCCGGCGTACTGCCCGGTGAAGATACTCGTCCGCGCCGGCGTGCAGATGGGATGGGGCGTGAACGCCGAGTCGAACACGACTCCCTCATCTGCGAGCCGGTCGATGTTCGGCGTCCTCACGACCTCGTTCCCCGCACAGCCAATAATCTCGGCATTGTGTTGGTCGGTCGTGATGAGGAGGACGTTCGGTGGGGGCATGGACCTACCTCGATCGTTGGTCGCTATCTCCGACTCCCCTCCGGCTCACCGACCGCAATGGCCCAGTCTGACTCATGCGGCGCCGTCCACGTGTGCTTCTCCGGCGTCAACCGGCCGATGGGGATCTCCTCATAGGTCCTCTTGGCGTCCACGGCGACAGCAGCTTGTGCCGCCGGCATCGCCGACAGGTCCATCTCGATAGACGTCGCGTCCTCCTTGTAGAAAACGAAGCCGACCCCGTTCGGGCGCTTGAGGCAGACGCCGTCCGTGATGGTGTTGTCGCGGATCATGTCCTTCACGAAGCGGTCCCTGAAGAACTCCGCACAGGCCCTGATCCACTCGGGATGCGGATAGGGCGCGGAGCCGCGCGATGAGTCGTGACCGCGGGGCAGGTAGCCCCAGATGTTGGCGACGCCGCCGGCCATGGTCGAGTGCCACAGCCCGCGGCGCGTGAGCTCCTCAGTGTAGTCCTTGTCGGGGTACGGAGAGGGGTCGCGAATCCGGAAACGGTCCTCGGAGAACGTCGGCTTCCCGGGCCGCGCCTGGAGCGCGGCGACGTACGCCTCGTACGTCGGCCTGTGCTGCTCGTAGCCGGAGTAGTCGAGGCCCTCGTGGATCTGCGGGAACTGGATGCCCGGCCTGTACCGATTGGGTCCGACCGAGCGCCCGCCCAGGAAGTGCGACCAACCCAGGTGCTCGTGCATGTACGTGTGCCAGCCGCGCAGGTCCTCCTCCTCGGTCCACTCGTCCAGATCGAAGCCATAGCCCATGCTCCATCCCGGCAGCGGCCCGAGCCGGGCGCCGATGTAGCGCTGCAGGCGCTTGTCCACGGCTCCGTTCTTGCCCCAGCGTATCGGCGTCTGCTTCCTCGACTCGTCGCCCCAGGCCCAGATGTGCACGATCCCGCCGGCGGCGTGCACCTTCGTGATCAGCAGCTCCAGAGCCTCGAAGGTGCGCGGGTCGGGCTTGGGATCCGGGGCGTCGATTTCGTTGGAGCGCTCCTCGTTCAGGTCGAACCAGCGACAGAAGACCATTGTGTGGAATCCGTTGAAGCCGTGCTCGACGAGGAACGTCCGGATGTCCGCGTCGATCTTCGCCGGCTTGTCATAATAGTTGGGCGGGTCCTCGTACATCACAAGCTGCGGCACGAAGACCTCGCCCGTGCCCGTGCGCGCCCACTTGCTCCCGAGCTTCGTGACAAAGCCCGGCACGCCGGGATTCGGCTCGATGGTCACCCTCCCGCGCCTGCCATCGAGATCCTGATCGGCGCTGGCGGTCACGAAGCTCCATCGCCCGGGCTGCGTCCCGCTAAAGCGGAACTTCCAGGCGCTGCCGCCGCCGTAGAACATCTCCGTCGTACGCTTCTCACCGCTGGCATCGTGGGTGAATGTGGCCGTCGCCACCAGATCGTGGGGTTCGCCGTCGTACGTCGGATTCTCGAGGCTCCACTCGACGAACGGGATCCACTGCTTCCCCGTGCGGTCGAGCGGCCCCGCACGGCCGCACGATGCCAGTGTGAGGGCGGTGATGGCTATCGCTGCAATCCCGGCTTTCATCGTCCGAGCTCACCCCGTTTCACAGTCGGCACGCCTGCCTCATTCCGCGTCAACGCAGGGCCAGCGTCGTCTTCACCAGGTTGAACTTGTCGTGGGCG
This sequence comes from Armatimonadota bacterium, assembly GCA_050114035.1. Lineage (GTDB taxonomy): Bacteria > Armatimonadota > Zipacnadia > JAUWAU01 > JAUWAU01 > JAUWAU01. Next base: position 6,110 of record JASFTE010000287.1, read on the forward strand.
TTGATGCCCTCTTTGGCGCCGTTGCCGTACACGCTGAACACGCACCACATCGTGAGACCATCGGCGCTCATCCACTTCTGCGGGAAGTCGCAATTCAGCCCGTGAGCATCCGCCCCCATGTCGCCCCAGTCCTCGTAGTACGCCACCGTCGTCCACGGCCCCCACGGCTGGGGCCCGTCGAAGATGCCGAGTTGGTTCGCCCCCGTGTGGAAGCTCGTGAGGAAGTACCGTTTCAGAGCCGGATTGTAGACCACAGTTCCCGGTGTGGCACCGTTCGGGTCGCTGAACACGGGCTTGATCAGTGTGACATCAGAAGCCCAGACGGGCTTCCCATCGTGGCCC
>JASFTE010000288.1:0-6441 GCA_050114035.1 Armatimonadota bacterium
GCCCTTCTCGATGTGAAGGTCGAGGCTGTTCACGGCGCGTGTGCCGTTCGGATACTGCAGCGAGACGTTGTCGTATTTGATCATGCGATCAGTGCTTCATACGGTCTTGGTACGTCGTGTGGAGGCACGACGCTGCGCGTGCACCCCTTGCCGCCCGCGGGTGCGGGAGCTTCCCAGAGAGATTATACCAGATACGTGTATGGGGGGACAATGTGAGGGCCGAACGCATGTGCGATGAGGCCGGCAGGACGGTCTCGAAGCACAAGTACCGCCCACCTGCGCGCCCCTACCGCGCGTGTTTGTCGCCGAACACCTGAGCGGTGAACACCGACATCTCCGCATTCTGCTTCCATTCGTTGGGCGCAAGGCCGGCCTTGAGGCAGGTCTGCTCGAGGAACTGGCTGCGGCTCCAGTTCCGCTCGGAGGCCACCTGAGGCAGCAGCAGGCCGGAATGGAAGCCCTTGCGGATCATGAGCCCATGCGTGCCGACCTGGATTTCCACCGGGTCCGAGATCGCCTCCAGAGGGCCGATGGCCGAGATCTCGATGCGGATATCGTCCAACTCCGGGGGCTCGACCGGCGGGAAGCGGGGATCCTCGAGTGCGGCCGATCGGGCCATGTCCATCACCGCCTGGTACACGGGCCGGCTGGCCTCGATCAGACCGATGCAGCCGCGCAGCGAGCCGTGCTTCGTCAGCGTCACGAAGGCGCCCAGCTTCTCCTGCAGCGCCGGGTCTGTTATGTCGGGCTTCGGCGTCGGCTCTCCGCATACCCAGGCGCGGAGCGACTCGCGCGCAAGACGCAGCAGCACGTCCTGCTGTTCCTGTGTCAGCATGGTGCTGCCCCCTCGCGTCGGTCTTTGCGGAAGATCAGTATGTACTGATGATGGATGTTCGACACGAAGGCATTGGGAATGCCATACGGGTACAGGTTCTTGTTGTCCTGCGCCAGGATGGTGACGCCCTGGAGCCGCAGGCCCATGCCGCGCACGTGTTCGGCGATGTCGGCGTGGTAGAGGTAGAAGTCGCGCCCGTGCCGGAAGTCGCACACGACGATGGCTGCGTACCGCCCGGGCTTCAGGACGCGGTGGCACTCGCCCCAGACCACGTCCAGTTGTGCCAGGAAGCCCTCGTAGTTCGGAACGTTCCCCAGGTCGGCGTCCGAGTCGCTGTACGTGGTGGCCAGGTCCTTCGCGCCCCGCTCGGCGGCCACCTTCATGCCGCCCTTCCGGAGGATGGTCCAGTACGGCGGGCTCGTGACGACGAAATCGAACGAGTCATTGGGCAGGGCGACCAGCTCGTCCCGGGCGTCTCCGTGGAGGATCCGCAACTCCGGGGACGACGCGTCGGACTCGTCGAACAGCGACGTCTGGGCGCACTCCTGCTCCAGGCGCTTGCGCGCGATCTCGACCCACTTATCAGTGAGCTCCACGCCCGTGGCGCCGCGCCCGCAGCGGGCGCAGGCGATCAGTGTGGAGCCGGTACCCACGAAGGGATCCAGGACCGTGTCGCCCCGCTTGGTGAACAGCTCGATGAGCCTCTGGACGTCAGGCTCAGGGAAGGTCGCGGGGTGTTGAGCCTTGAGGTCGTCCCGCGGCGGCGTCTGGCTGGGCATGAAGCTGCCGATGACCTGCCCGAGCAGCTCCGCTGCCGCCTCGTCCCCCTCCCGCTCGCGCAGCCACTGCCCAAAGCGCTCCAGGAAATCAGCCAGGCGCTGGCCGTCCTCGTCAGGCGGGGCGGGCATTGCTGTGCCCTCACTGATCCAGAAGCTCTTGGTCCGACGGAGCCACTCGCGGTTGGAGAGATCGTTGAGCTTGTTCGTCTGCCGCCGCCTGGGTGCCATCGCCGTGGCCAGGAGGCAGTATAGCATAAGGCGTATGCAGGAGCAATGTGCGGTAGGGCTGGTGTCGGGGGAGCCACTCGGCGAGTCCGCCGCACGTCGCGGCTGCGCGGTGGCTCACGGTGCGGTGCCCCAGGAGACCGCGAGGAGCTCAAAGCCGACGGCGCAGAGCCAATGCAGGAATGCGCACGGCAGGAACGACTTGCCGCGGTAGGCCATCAGGCCCAGGGCGAGGCCGGCGACCACTGACGCCCACACCTCCGGGTGGGGCTTGCCGAGGTGCATGAGGCAGAAGGGGACGGTCTGCAGCACGATCGCGTAGGCGCCGAAGCGCCGCGCGAGCGCAAACAGCAGGAAGCCCCGGAAGAAGAACTCCCAGGCGAGGAAGTAGCAGCCGTAGCTCAGAATGAGGATGGGCCACAACCCCGGCTCAGACAGCACGAGGCGGTACTGGGGGTAGTATTCCCGCATGGAGTGGTGGCCGCTCGCCAGGATGAGCACGGGGGCTGTGACGGCGAAGTACAGGGCGAGGTACGGCCCCCATACGCGCGCGACGCCCCACCGTAGGCCGAAATCCCCCGGCGCGGCGCGCATCAGAATCAGAACGATGACTGGGATGATGAACAGCGCGACGACCGTCGAGAGGTGCCACTCGAAGATCCAGTGCTGGTCTGCCAGGAGGCCGAAATCGCGGTAGTGCCGCTCGACGATGAGCAGACAGAGGGCCAGTAGCGTGAGGAGGCTCTCACGCGACAGGAGCGAACGTCCTGCCTCGCTTGCAGAGGGCGCTGCCATGCTCCGCTCGCCTCGTGCACGTACGGCAGCGGGAGCGGACCCGAGCCCCAGCTAGCATTGTGCCCTATCGGGTGGCTCCCACACCTGCAGCCCCGCGTGATCGAAGTTGAAGTCCAGGATCAGCCCACCAGCATCCGTGAGAGCACGCGCCACGCCGCCCTCAGCGTCCGGCCGACAGTAGAACAGCATGCACCCGCCGCCACCGGCCCCGCATATCTTTCCGCCGATGGCGCCGGCGGCGAGGGCTGCCTCCCGCAGATTCGCCATCGCCGGGGTCATCACACCATCACATAGCTTCACGCGCGCCCGGGTCTCCTCCTCCAGGAGCTCCCCGAAGGCTGCCGTGTCCCCGGCGCGCAGCACCCCGGTGATGTCCTCAGCGACACGCCGTACGTCTCGCAGAGCCTTCTGCACCGTCGGGTCGCCGGACAGGTAGGCCGACATCATGCGCTGATTCGTGTCGCCGGAGAGACGCGATTCCCCCGAGTAGCACAGAACGAGGTGCTTCTCCAGCTCATTGAGGGTCTCCGGAGGCAGCTCCATGCGTTGCACGGCCACACGGCCCTTGTCGTAGAACGCCATGTAATTGACGCCGCCAAGTGCTGCCGCGTACTGGTCCTGCTTCCCGCCGACAATGCCGAGATCGTGCTCGATGCGACACGCCATATCGGCAAGCTCGTACCGGCTAAGCGCCTGGTGTGATCCACCCAGGCCTCTGCGAAGTGCATCCACCATGCCCAGCAGCGCGACGCCGATGGATGCTGAGGAACCGGTCCCGGCTCCCGGCGGCGCATCGCACCGCACCATGACATCCAGGCCGCAGCTCAACGCGAGAGCACGCACCGCCGCCTTCAGCAGGTCGAGATTGCCGTCGTACTCCAGTTCCCTGATGCTCTGTGCCTCAACGAACTGCTGCAGGTCGTCGGAACAGATGCGCACGTGGTCGCCCTCGACCGTGCGGAGCGTGCAGTACGCGTAGCGGCTGATGGCGGCATTCACGACTACGCCGCCCTCGCGGCTGCAGAAGTCGGCCAGGTCCGTCGTTCCGCCGGCGAAATCAACTCGGACTGGCGCCTTGCTGCGGAGGAGCATCATGTTGATTCACCGGCCTCCGCCTCTCCTAAACCCCCTTATCCCTCTCTCGTTCCATGTTTCTGCGCCGCACCTGCCGCCCCTCAATCACCGTATCCGCCGCCGTGCGCAGCCGGTGCATTATGGTGGCGCCGATGCCCTCCTCGGGCACGCCCTCGGCCACGATAACGTCCACGCCGGCATCGTCGAGATCTCGAAGTGTCGCGTACAGGCGCGCTGCGATGGAGGCCGGGTCCGCACGGGAGCCCCAGATGCGCTGCACGCGGCAGGAGGCCTCCGAGGCGCCCTCCTTGCTCACCGCGAGGCCGACTCCCTCCCCGGAGACCGAGAGCTCCGCGGCTACCTTCGCCGCCGTCGTGTCGCTCTCTGCGGGCACCACGACGAGTCGCGCCCCCGGCCGGTACTTCGCGGCCGGGGCGGGCATGTCGCCCTCGACCGTCTCGCCGATGACTTCCCGAATCTGGCCCGGCGTGATGGCGCCCGGGCGCAGGAGCCGTGGCGGATGCTGCGTGAGATCAATCACCGTGGACTCCAGCCCGAGATCGCACGGACCGGCGTCGAGCACCACGTCGATCCGACCCTCGAAGTCGGCCAGCACGTGGCGCGCCGTGACCGGGCTCGGGCTGCCGCTCAGGTTGGCGCTGGGTCCGGCGACTGCGGTGTCGCTGAGGGCGATGAGCATGCGCGCCACCGCGTTGTCGGGCACGCGGATGGCCACCTGCTCCCCGCCGCCGCACGTTGCCGTCGGCACATTCGCGGCCCGCGGAAGCACGAGCGTGAGCGGCCCGGGCCAGAAGCGTTCGCTGAGCCGATGGGCTCCGTCGGGGACGGCGCCGGCGAGCGCCAGAGCCGACGCTGCATCGGCCGTGTGCAGGATGAATGGGTTGGTCCGTGGACGCTGTTTCACCTCGTACAGACGGCGTACCGCGTCCTCACTGAGGCCATCGGCGCCGAGCCCATACACCGTCTCGGTGGGGAAGGCAGCCAGCCCCCCGCGCTGGATCGCCTGCGCGGCGACGACCACAAGATCGGCATCGGGGCGCTGCGGGTCCACGGCGACTACTCGCGTCAGTAATTCGTCGTCGCGCACGGTTCGTGTGACCCCAATGTTGGCTCAGGCGGGAGCAGAAGGTCGCTGGAGGGCAAGTAGGGTGCGTTCGATGCCCGCGTAGTCCCGGTGTATATGGACATCGCTGCGGTCCAGGTGGCTCCGGAGCAGGGCCTCCACCGCGCCTGACTGTCGGACGCCGACCTCGAGTGCTATCAGACGGTCCCGCAGCGGGAGTGTGCTGATCTGACCAATGAATCTGCGGAAGCACGCGAGCCCATCGGGCCCGCCGTTGATGGCCTCAAGTGGCTCGTGGTCGCGAATCTCTGGGTCGAGCGGGCGGATGTCGCCGCTGGGGACATATGGCAGGTTGGCTACGATAGCGTCGAGCCCCTCGGCAATCCCGGCGGCCACGAGCGGCTCCAGCATATCTCCCTGACGCACATGCACACGGTCGGCGACGCCGACCTGTCGGGCGTTGTCGGCCGTGAGCTGCACGGCATCGGCAGAAATGTCAACCGCGTGGACAGTGGCCGCGGGCATGTAGTGCGCGAGCGCAATGGCGACGCCGCCGGTACCGCAGCCCACATCGGCGACCACGAGTGCGTCACGTCGGGGGGCGAGTACGTCGAGCACGGCGTCAACGAGCAGCTCCGTCTCCGGCCGGGGGATGAACACTCCCGGCCGGCACGTCAGCGTCAGGCCCATGAATTCATCGGTGCCGAGGACGTACTGCAGCGGCGTGCGCGTGGCGCGCTCGCCGACCAACTCCCGGAAGCGCGCCATCGCCTCGGCAGAGACCGGACCGTCCCGGAGAAGGACTCGCGATGGCTTCGTCTCCAGAACGTCTGCCAGGATGGCCTTGGACTCGAAGCGCGCCGGCTCGATGCCGGCGGCGGACAGCACCCTCTCGCCTTCGTCGATCAGATCAACGGGCGCTTGGATGTCCGCACGGTCAGGGGCCGCCATTGCCCACACTCCGCCCTCCGCGCTCCTCGGCGACAATATCGACTCCGACGGGTCAGTTGTCGGTTGGGGCCTCCGAGAACTGCGCCAGAAGCTGCTGCTCCTCGTCGGCCAGCAGCGCGTCCACGAACGCCTGGAGGTCGCCGTCGAGTATTGCCGGGAGATTGTGGCTCGTGAAGCCAATGCGGTGGTCCGTGACGCGCGATTGCGGGAAGTTGTACGTCCGGATCTTCTCCGAGCGATCGCCGCTCTTCACCTGCTGCCGACGCGCCGCGTCTATCTCCGACTGCTGCTGCTCGCGCTCCATCTCGTATAGACGGCTGCGCAGCACCCGGAGGGCCTTCTCCTTGTTCTGCCGCTGCGATCGCTCGTCCTGAGAGTAGACGACGATGCCCGTGGGGATGTGCTTGATGCGGATGGCCGTGGCGTTCTTCTGGACGCTCTGCCCCCCGGGGCCGCTGCCGATAGTGGCTTTGATATCGAGTTCGTTCGGGTCGATCTGAATGTCAACCTCTTCCGCCTCGGGCAGCACGGCCACGGTGGCGGCGGACGTGTGGATCCGCCCGCTGGACTCTGTCGTCGGCACTCGCTGGACCCGATGCACGCCGCTTTCGTGCCTCAGATCCGCGTACACGTCCTCGCCCTCGAAGGCGAGCACGATCTCCCTGATGCCGCCCATATCGGCCTCGCTCAGACTCACC
>JASFTE010000289.1:0-6418 GCA_050114035.1 Armatimonadota bacterium
GTGCAGACCGAGAGCCTGGCCGCAGAGGCCACCGAGGGCGCGGCCATCCAGATCCGCACGGACAAAATCAACGTCTCGGGTGACACGTTCTCGGGATGGAATGACAAGGACCACTGGCTTGCGTGGCACGTGCAGATACCAAGAACGGGCAAGTATGCCATCGTATTCCGGTACTGCGTTGATCAAGAGACGGCCCATCGCGACCTCCAACTCGACGGCAAGCATCCACACGAGGCCTTCAAGGACATCGCCCTCCGGCCAACGGGTGGATGGTCCAATACGGCGAGCGACTGGCGCCACCACATCGTCCGCGACGCGGCGGGCCAGCCGGTGCTCATCCAGATCAGCGCCGGACAGCATGCCGTACGCATGAATCCCATCTTCGGGGACGGCGGGTGCAACCTGGACTACATCATGTTCCTGCCGGAGGCGGATGTGCCGCGGTAGTCTGGTGGTGTTGTAGAATATAGGAATAATGTAAACGCGCCGCAATACATGGCTTAGGATATCTCCTGCGGGTGGTCACACACGTCCGTCCGAGTATGACGCTTGACCGCTTCTGAGCTGCGCTGCTATAATCCCCTTGAGACCTTCCCTCGGTGACTTACATGAGCGTTGGACGACGGTGCTGGGACGTGATAGTCGTTGGCGCCGGGCATGCAGGATGCGAGGCGGCCCTCGCGGCGGCTCGCCTGGGGGCGGACACGCTGCTTCTCACCATGAACCTCGACGCCGTGGCGGCCATGCCGTGCAACTGCAGCATAGGCGGCCCGGCGAAGGCTCACCTCGTCCGTGAAGTGGATGCCCTGGGCGGCGAGATGGGGCGCAACATCGACAAGACGTTCACCCACATCCGCATGCTGAATGTGAGCAAGGGCCCGGCGGTCCAGGCGCTACGGGCGCAGGCCGACAAAAAGGCCTATCAGCTCGCCATGAGGCGCGTGCTCGGGGAACAGCCACGGCTGCAGCTGGGCCAGGCGCGGGTAACCGGGCTGCTCCTGGAGAAGGGGCGGGTGCGAGGGGTAGAGGCCCAGGGCGATGTGCAGTTCGAAGGCGCTGCGGTGATCCTGTGCACCGGGACGTTCCTGAACGGCACGATTCACATCGGTGAGCGCTCGTTCGCCGGGGGCAGGGCCGGGGAATCGGCGGCGGCGGAGCTCTCTGCATCGCTGCGGAGCGCTGGATTTCAGCTTGGAAGGCTGAAGACCGGCACGGTGCCACGGATTCATCTCGACTCCATCGATCGCGATGCGGTGACGGAGCAGCCGAGCGAGGAAGTGCCGTTCTACTTCTCATTCACGAGCACTCCGGACTCGGAGCGGCGTACTCTCATGTGCTGGCGAACCGCGACCGGTGCAGGAACGCACAGCATCGTGCGTGAGAACCTGCATAGATCCGCCCTGTACGGCGGCCGCATCGAGGGAGTAGGGCCAAGATACTGCCCCTCCATCGAAGTGAAGGTGGTGGAGTTCCCGGAGAAGACGTCCCATCCGGTCTTTCTGGAGCAGGAGGGCTTCCAGACCAAGGAGGTGTACGTCCAGGGGACATCGAACAGCCTCCCCGAGCACGTGCAGCTCCGCATGCTGCACAGCATACCGGGGCTGGAACGGGCGGAGATGATACGCCCCGGCTATGCGGTGGAGTACGACTTCATTCGGCCGACGCAGCTCCGACCGTCGTTGGAGACTCGGCAAGTGGGCGGACTATTCTGCGCCGGACAGATCAACGGCACGTCGGGATACGAGGAGGCGTCCGCTCAGGGGCTGATCGCGGGCATCAACGCCACGCGGCTGCTGGCAGGCCACGCGCCGGTGGTGCTTGGGCGGAGCGACGGCTACAGCGGCGTTCTCATCGACGATCTGGTGACCAAGGGAACGGATGAGCCCTATCGCATGCTGACGTCTCGCTGTGAGTTCCGCCTGGTGCTGTCCCAGACCAGCGCGGATCAGCGTCTGACGCCGCTGGGACTCAGTGTGGGCCTGATTGGGGCCCGGCCGGCGGGCGCATTCGCGCGACGGCTTGCGGCGACCTGCCGCGCTGCACTACCGCGCCAGGCACGGGCAACTGAGCGCCCGGGCGACCGAATCGGAATGTCACGGTATTCGGTACAAACTGAATCACCTCTTCTGGCGCTGGACGGGGCCATCAGGGACGAGGTGGCCATGCGCGTCAGGTACGCGGGCTATATTGGCCGGGAGAGAACACAGGCCAAGCGCCTACGACGCATGACGGGCGTTACCATACCGCGGGATATCGACTATGGGGAGATCGTGGGATTGAGCATTGCGAGCAGGCTCAAGCTGGCGGAGCGCCAGCCTGAGTCTCTCGGGCAGGCATTGCAGATCCCAGGCATAGGCTTTGCGGATATCGCAGCACTTCACGTGGCCATTCGTCCGGCGCTGGCGGGCAGCGCGAGACGCGCCTGAGGGGCACCGCGCCTCACGGGCTCATTGACAAATATAGGGCAAAAAGCTATACATGTCTAGACTTTCCTGGGCCGGGGGATGTTTCACGTGAAACACTCCATGGCAATGGCAAAGGCACAGTCGCCTTCTGGACTGCTGGCAAATGCGTGCCCTGACGCGCCGCTTTCGGCTATCTCGCGGCTCATGGACTTCGCCAACCAGGCCAAGCGGTTCGCGTCCTCCGCGGGTCTGACGAGTGCTGGAGTGGCGGGCAGCTTCCTTCTGGAGCACATACTGCCCGCGATCACGGCTTGGCGGCTCATTCGCCCGCATTCATGCGCCCAGATTGCGGACCTGGGCGCTGGCGCGGGCGCCTTCGCCTTCACTGCGGCGATCCTGCACCCGAGCGTCTCGGTCGTCGCCATTGATAGCTCTGGCGAACACTGCAGCTTCATGACGGGAGTCTCCCAGCGCCTGGGTGTCGGGAACATCCGTGTCCTGAACCAGCGCATCGAGTCCATGGGGGCTCTGGCGGAATACTCGCGGAGGTTCGGCATCATTGGGGCTCGGGCGCTGGGGCCCGAGAATCTCCCCTACGCCCTGGCTGCACCGCTGCTGCGCCCTCGCGGAGCGCTTCTGCTGTGGCGGACGATGCGGCCGGACGCTGACGCAGTTCCCGGGCCGTTTCGGCTCTCAAGACACCTTGACCTGGGCTCATTCAGCCCCAGGCTTGCGCTGACTCGATATGACCTTGCGGCCCCAGTGTGACTGCCGAGATGGTAGCCCGCCGGGCGTACCGCATGGCCACCAGGGCAGTTGGTGGCAGGGAGGGCTCGATGGGAGCCTGCTTCGCTATCGTCAACCAAAAGGGCGGTGTTGGCAAGACCACAACTGCCGTGAATGTGGCAGCTGCGGCCGCAGCCAGGGGCATTCGCACGCTCCTGGTTGACCTGGACGCCCAGGGCAATGCCACGGCTGGCCTGGGAATAGACCGCTCGGAGTTGCGACATTGTGTGTACGACGTCCTGGTGGGCGGCGTGCAGGGACCAGTTGCTCGCACGGAAGACGTGGTCATCACATGTTCGGTCCCGCAATTGGATCTCATTCCTGCGACGATCAACCTCGCGGGAACCGATCTCACGCTGGCATCTCAGATTGCTCGAGAGACGCGTTTGCGCGACTCTCTGGAGCAGATACGGGCAGATTACGATCTCATTCTGATTGACACGGCGCCGTCCCTCGGGATTCTGACGATCAACAGCCTCGTTGCTGCGAACGCGGCGCTAATCCCCATCCAGTGCGAGTACTACGCTCTGGAGGGGCTGTCCCAGCTCATGCAGGTGATCGAGTTGGTGCAGAGGAACCTGAACCCGGCCCTACGGATTCATGGCGTCGTGCTGACAATGTATGACTCTCGAACGACTCTGAGTCGCGATGTGGCAACTGAAGTGCGGAAACACTTCGGCTCGCGCGTCTTCAACGCTCTGATTCCTCGTAACGTCCGCTTGGCCGAGGCGCCAAGCCACGGCGTCCCGGCCATTCTGTACGCACCCGGCTCAACGGGAGCACGGGCATATGTGGACCTATGTAGGGAGGTTCTTGAGGATGTTCAAGAAGGGACTCGGCCGCGGCCTTGATGCCCTGATACCCGGCGGATTGGCTGCCGAGACGCATCCGATCGTTGAGGTGTCGCCGGGCGAGATCGACCCCAATCCGTACCAGCCCCGAATGGGAGTATCGGAGGAGAGCGTGGCGGAGCTGGCGGAGTCCATAAGGCGGCACGGCATGATTCAGCCTTTGCTCGTGCGGCGCAAAGAGGACCGCTATGAGTTAGTTGCGGGCGAACGCCGTTGGCGTGCCGCGCAAGTGGCCAATGTACAGGCCGTTCCGTGCATCGTCCGCGATGTGTCGGATGATCGGGCCCTTCAACTCGCCTTGGTAGAGAACCTCCAGCGGGAGGATCTGACGCCCATCGAAGCCGCTCGGGGCTATGAGCGGCTCATAGGTGAGTTCAGTCTCACTCAATCGGAGTTGGCAGAGCAAGTGGGACGGAGCCGCGTGGCGATAACAAACGCGCTGCGTCTTCTCACGCTGCCCGCCGAGATCCAGGACAGCGTACAGGGCGGAGAGACGAGCGAGGGGCATGCTCGTGCCCTACTGGGCATCCAGGACGAAGGCGAGCTGAGGGAAACGTGGCGGCAGGTGGTCGAGAGGAACCTCTCTGTTCGGGAGACCGAACGGCTCGTACAGGCCAAGTCGGCACTGCACCTCGCGCAGGAGGCCAGACGTTCCCGGCCAGCAGCCGCGACCGACACTGCGGATCTCCATCTAACGGAGGCCATCGAGCGCCTACAGACGGCGTTGAGCGCACGCGTGGAGATCAAGAGGCGCCCTTCTGGCGGAGGGACCATAGTCGTTCGCTATCATGACCCTGAGGAGTTGGCACGACTCGTTGACGCCATGGCCGGAGTCGAGCAGTGGAGTAGCTGACGCAGGATCGTGGGAGCATCAGCCTGTTTCGCTATCTGCCCGCGTCGTCCAGCCGTCTGCCCCGGCAGAACACGTCGCGGACCCGGTGATGCCCGTCCACGAACACAAGGTCCGCGTCCTTTCCCTCCTGAATCGTGCCTTTCCTATCCCCCACACCCACCACCCGAGCAGGCGTAGATGAAAGCATCTCAGAGACATGTCTCAGAGCAGATCCTGTATGCAGGATCAGATTGTGCAGCGCTGTGCCCATGGTCAGCACGCTGCCTGCGTAGCGGCGACCGTCCGGACGATAGGCCACTTCGGGCGTCACGCGGATCTCGGCGCCCAGGAACTTGTACGTGCCGGGCGGCAGGCCGGCCGCGGGCATGGCGTCAGTTATGACACATGCCTGCTCTGGCCGCTTGTTCTCCAGCACCAACTGGAGTAGAAGTGGCGGCAGGTGTTTGCCGTCAGGGACGAGCTCGACGGCCAACTCGTCCCGGAGCAGCGCCATCTCCGCGAGGCCGAGCTTCTTGTCGGCGACATCTCGATGGAACGTCGATTGCGCGCAGTACACGTGCGTCACGAGCTTCGCCCCGGCATCGATGGCGGCCAGTACGTGCTCGTGGCTGGCGTCGGAGTGCCCCAGTGCCGGCACGATCCCTCGCGCGGCCAGCTCCCCGATGAGCTCCATGGCCCCCGGCAGCTCGGGCGCCAGTGACCAGACCTTGATGAGGTCGCCGAACTGCTCAAGGGTAGGCCTGTAGTCGTCCGGAGTCGGCGGCCGGATTACGCCCTCAGGCTGCGCGCCGCGCTCCGCCGCGCTGAAGTATGGACCCTCCACGTAGGCACCCAGAAGCTCGGGACCAGCTGGCTGTCGGCGCATGTACTCTCGGACTATGGAGAGTGCCGCATGTCGCTGGTCGGCAGGCAGGGCCGGAAGCGCGGCCAGCATGGCCGTTGTTCCCCCGCGGGCATGCGTCGCGAGGATGGTGTCGATGTCCTCCGGAGAGGCCGAGTCGAAGCCTGCTCCACCCCCGCCGTGGCAGTGAATGTCGATGAACCCCGGCAGGACGGTCAGCCCGCATGCGTCGATGGTCGCCGCGCCGGCCGGCGGCGCCTCATCAGGGGCAAGTATGGCGGCGATCCGGCCGCGGCGCATCACTACACCGGCGCGACGGGCGAGCCGAGCGGGCAGCATGACGTCGCCACCCATGATTGCCGTAGCACGCTCCTCGCTGCTCATCATGCAGGCCTGCTCTCAGCCAGAGCTGCTCCGTGCGAGCTGAACGCTATGGGTGCGGTTCGGCCCCGTCGTGCGGCCCGGGGTGTGCTTGTGCTGTTCCGCATGCGCTGATGTCCGACCTGCACCGGAACGTGAGAGTGCGCCTCTCGCGGTCAGGTCGTTGCCCCTGCGAGCCGATGACACGTCGTGTGGCCTGAGCCGGCGCATTTCGCCACATGATGGATTTACATGATATTCTCGTCTTGACTGCCATTCCACACTATGGTATATAGGCAGTGCTCACATGTATTCACCGCAA
>JASFTE010000290.1:0-6397 GCA_050114035.1 Armatimonadota bacterium
TTCGCGGCCATCGACAGCATGCGCGTCCGCCCGCTGAAGCCGGGGGAGACCGTCGCGGAGTTCCCGGGGGGGCCTGACATGGGCAAGGAACCCGACCTGCCGCTCCAGGACCGACTCCGGGGCGTCGAGGCGCGCCCGGTGAAGTCGGTCATCGAGACGTACGTGGCCATCCTTCAGCACCAGCTCTGCAACGTGGTCACCATCGGGCCGATGAACGGGCAGTGCTTCGCCAACTACGCTTCCGAGACCGTGCCACATTCGCCGGGCATGGATCCGAACTGGATCCCCGGGGTCACGAAGGCCTGCCATGACCGAGGCATCGCGGTGATCGCATGGCTCCCCTTCAACATCCAGGACGTGCGCAAGGCGGAGGACTACCAGCCCACCAAGCGCTTCCCCCAATGGGCCATGCAGTACATCACCGACCCCGCCCACCCGCCGAGGCCGCAGGTGGCCATGTGCGTCGTGTCCTCACCGTACCGCGAGGAGCACGCCAAGGAGCTGGCCGAGGCCGTGAGCTTCGGCGTGGACGGGGTGTTCTTCGACGGGTTCTTCCTCGAGGGCAAGCCCGGTCGTCCGCAGCCGGGATGCGTCTGCGAGCATTGCCGGGTCAAGTTCAGAGAGGACACCGGGCTCGACTTGCCCTCACGGGTGGACTGGACCGACGCGGGCTTCAAGCGCTGGGTGCGCTGGCGCAACGACAAGCTGGTCGAGACCGCCACGTACTTCCGCGACGAGATGCGCAAGGCGAACCCGGGTCTGAGCCTCACCTGCAACTACAACGCCTGGCCCTTCGGCACGAAGGACTGGGGCACCGCCGTGCCCCTGTGGCGCACATCGGAGTACGGAATCTCGCAGCACGCATACGCGCCGCAGGCCCACATGGAGTGGCTCATGCTCGGCTTCAAATCCCGCCTGAGCCACGACATGAACCCCGAGCACGCCGACATCTGGCGCACCTCGCGCCCCACGTGGAACTACCAGGGCACTCCGGCGGGCGTGGCGCGCCAGGAGCTCAACATGAAGACGTTCATGCTCTCCGGTCTCGCGCACGGGACGACTCCCTGGCACGGCGGGCACATCCAGCCGCCGGAGGTCGGCCGCCGCATCCACGAGGCCATCAAAGCCCGAGAGCAGTACTTCTCCCACGATTCCGTCCGCCACCTGGGCGTCGTGCTGTCCCAGAACACTCACGACTTCTACGGGCACATCCCGGAGACCACGAACCTGGCCGACTACCGGGATGCGATTCTCGGCACGTGGCTGCTGCTGACAAAGCGCCACTTGCCGTTCAACTTCGTGTTCGACAACGAGCTGGCGGCCGGCGATCTGGCCCCGTACGAGGTCCTGCTGCTGCCGAACGCCGCGGCGCTCTCGGATGCAATGCTCGCGAATCTGCGGAAGTGGGTGCTGGGCGGCGGGCAGTTGATCGCCACCGCGGACGCGGCGCTGTATGACGAGTGGGGAGAACGCCGGGAGCACTCGGGGCTGGACCAACTTGTCCCTGCCTCGTCCCCGGGCAAGCTGACGTACATCCTGGGTGAGCCAGGAGTCGCCTACGCGCGGGAGCGGGATGAGCGGATGGCCGAGCAGCTCCTCAAGGCCATCGCCACCGTGCCCTTCCCCTGCGAGGTCAACGCGCCGGAGTGGCTGGAGGTCACGCCCATGTGGGGCCCGCGGCGCAAGTCCGTGTACCTCCACATGCTCAACGTGTCGGCCTTCATGCCTGACGGAGACACGGGCTTTCGGGGGCTCGGACGGCCGGTGGCCGAGCGTGACGGCGGCGACGCTCGCGTCAATGTGCCGGTCGAGAATGTCACTGTCCATCCTCGAGCATGGGACGTAGGCCGTGCACGGCTTGGGGTCGCGCGCGCCGACCTCGCGCCTGACGGGAGGGGCGCGTACATCGTACCCAGCATCGTGGACCATGAGGTGTTAGTCCTCGAGCTGCAGTGACCAACCGCGAGACCGTCGGCGGCGTCACGCATGGAGAGACTGGTATGCCGGGGTCAGCAGACTCGAGCAAGATCCCTCGCCGCGACTTCCTGAAAGCCGGCGGCGCCGGAGCCCTGGGCGCGGTGCTGGCTGGCAGCCCGGCAGCCGCGCAGGCTCAACGTCGCACATCATCCACTGCAAGGGAGGGCATCATGGCGGACAATACGGACCCATTTGAGATCGCGAAGCTCTACAAGTACCTCCGCGTCGTGGACGTGGCCGACGGGATGGACGGGATCGGCTACTTCGACATCGGGCTGGTGTCGCCGGAGGTGCGGCCGCTCTGGCTGGGGATGAAGTTCTGGGGAGTCGCCTTCACGGTTCGCTGCGTGCCGGCCAACCGGCCCATGTGGAAGCTGTCCGGCACCGAGGAGATCGTCGGCGCGCACGGGGCGTGGTTCCGGGAGGTCGGGCGCCTGGACTACGGCGATCAGATCAAGCCCGGGCACGTCATCACGATGGACTCGGGCGGCGGGCCGGAGTGCGGCTTCTGGGGCTCATCGAACTCGCTGGGAATGGTCCGCAAAGGCGCCGTCGGCATCATCACCGACGGCTACTGCCGCGACACTGCGGAGGTCGCCCGCCAGAAGACCCCCATCTGCGCCCGCAAGCGCGGCCGGACCATCATCCCCGGGCGGATCGAGGTCGCGGACGTCCAGACCAAGATCGCCTGCGGCGGAGTGCAGGTGCGCCCGGGCGACATCGTCGGGTGCGATGACGACGGCATCATCGTCGTGCCCGTCGAGGTGGCCGCCGAGGTCGCCGTGCACGCCCGCGCGATCCTGCTGTCCGACATGCGCGGTCGGCGCAGGCACTACGAGAACCTCGGGATGGAGCCCGATGAGACCGTTGACTTCGAGGAGGTCGAGAGGTACTATAGCCAGTTCTGACGGCGCGCAGCACTGGCTAACTCCCACGCGTGACGTGGTAGTGCAGCCGGTGGCTCGAGCACACTTTGCGGGAAGTGGCATACTAGACTATAATCGAGACGACCACGCGCGTGGACGCTCATGGGCAAGGAGGGTGCCCGCATGGCCATGAGAGCAACGAGCGTCATCCGCACACCCGTGGTGGCTGCCGTCGCAGCCATCGCGCTGATCATTCTGCCCACACGGATGGTGTCGGCCCAGGAGCAGCCCGTCGATGGGCAACCGGTAGTCGTGCCGCCGGAGGGTGCGCCCCCTCCCGAGGGGCTCCCTGTGGAGCCACAACCACAGGCACCGCCGCTGCCCGGCCAGACGCGCGTCGCCGTGGTTGCCTTCGAGTCGCCGCCCCAGGCAGAGATCGAGTACCAGATAGGCCCTGGGCTGGCAGACATGCTCATCACGGCGCTGGTGAACCAGCACCGCTTCTGGGTCGCCGAGCGCACGCAGCTCGAGAAGCTCCTGATGGAGCAGGACCTCGGGCTCGAGGGGATTGTGGACATCTCTACCGCGGCGGAGGCGAGCCAGGTGGTCGGGGTACGGTATCTGGTGATGGGGAAGGTGACCAACTTTGGCTTCCGCGGCCGCGAGGCTGGCGTCGGGGGCCTGACCGGTGGGCTCCTGGGCCGGATCGGCGGGGTCAAGGCGAGCAAGCGAAAGGCGCAGGTCGCCGTGGACGTCCGCATGGTGGACGCAAAGACCGGGCGCATCGTGCTGTCCAAGAGGGCCTCGGGCGAATCGACCGACGGCGGAGCATTCGCCCTCGGGGGCGATCCCGACGGCCTGGTTGGGTTGGTGAGCGTGCGGTCCGAGGAGTTCGAGAACTCCATGCTTGGCCGGGCGTGCCGGAAGGCCATCGACAACCTCGTCAAGCTCGTCGTGGAGTACTTCCCCTTCGAGTGCCGCGTGGCCGCGGTCACCGGGGGGCACGTATACCTGGACGCCGGCAAGTTCCAGGGGCTGAAGCCGGGCGCCCGGCTGCGCGTGCTCCGGGAGAAGTTCGTGACCGATAACGATGGGAACGTCGTCTTCACGGAGACCACCGAGTTGGGCACGATCAGCATCGTCGAAGTGGCCAATGACACGGCCAAAGCGAAGGCAGACCCCGGGGCCGGTGACATCCGCGAGGGCGACAAGGCCATGGAGATGGAGAAGAAGGGGAAGAAGAAGGGCAGGCGCCGCTAGTCGGTGCACGGCTGACCCAGATATCGGCCAGTATCGAGGAATCCGCCCCTGCAGTCGGGGCGGCTCGTTATGTGAGTCCATTTACCGCCCGGCGGCCGGCCGGTCGCGCCACGAGAGCGCCCGGGCCCAGAGGCTGCAGAACTCCCAGAGCTCGCGGTGGAGCTGCTCGGCGCGGTCGCCCTCGTCGTCGATGAGGTTGTGCTCTTCCCTCGGGTCGGCGGCGAGGTGGAACAGCTCGTTCTCGCGCTCGCCGCGGTTGTCGATGAGCTTCTCGCGCTCTGTGACGATGCCGGCGCGGAGGCCGAAGCCGCCGATGTACGCTGCATCCCGCACGCTCTGCGCCCGGCGCTCGAGCAGTGGCACGAGGCTGAGGCCGTCCAGCGAGTCCCTGCCAGACATTGGCGGGAGACCGGCGAGCGTCTGTCGCTCGGGGGCAGGCAGGCCGAGCACCTCGAGCAGTGTTGGCGCGAGGTCCACGTTCTGCACCAGGGCGCTGCTGCGCTCCCCCTCCGGCACCCCGGGGCCCTTCATGAGCAAGACCATCCGCGCCAACTCGTCGTAGACCGGGACGCCGAACTTCCGGATGGTGCCGTGCTCGCCAAACGGCTCGCCGTGGTCGGAGATGATGAGAACGAGCGTGTGCTCCGTCAGCCCCCGGTCATCGAGCGTCTGCATGAGCCGCCCCACCTCGGCGTCGGTGCGGCTCGCATCGCCCATGTAGAGCGCGCGCACGGCGCCCATGTCGGCGTCGGACATCCAGTCGATGGAGGGACCGTGCGGCATGGGGATGTAGCGCCCGCCCTCGGGGCGCGGATACATGGTGTCGTACGGGGGCTCGGGACACCACGGCTCGTGCGGGTCGAACGTGTCCACCCAGGCGAAGAAGGGCTGCTGTGGGCCGTTCTCGAGCCACTGGATGGCTTTGTCGAAGAGCAGCGTCGGGCACGTCTTCCCGTAGTCCCGCCGCGCGACGTGCCGGCCGCGCAGCGTGTTGGTCCAGAACTGCACCTCGGCCTCGCCGCCACTCTCGGGGAAGGCAGCGCCCATGAGATCGACGTCGATCTCCTCGTCCTGGCGGCGGCACTTGCCGACGGTGATGGCCTCAAACAGGTCGAAGCCCCGGTCCAGGGCAGCGCCCGGGTTCATGGGCGTATCACTCCAGCAGGCCGTCGTGTAGCCGTGCTCCCGGAGCATCTCCACCACGTTGAAGTCGTACGAGCGCAGCGGGCACCAGGGCCTGTTGGTGAACGTGTAGCAGCCGCTCACGAGGGCCGTGCGGGAGGGCACCGTGATGGGGTACTCGGCGTAGGCCCGGTCGAATACGGTGCCCGACGCCGCCACCGCGTCAATGTGCGGGGTCTGGATCTGGGCGAAGTCATCGGCCAACGCGTCAGGCCCGTCCCTCGCGCATCCGAGCACGTCGGGGCGCTGGCTGTCGAGCATGATGACGAGAACGTTGAGGTGCTGACGATCCATATGTGCCACTCCTACCGTCAGGCGCTAACGGCCAGGTTTCTCCTTGACATAATGGGTCGTTTGGTATAGTGCAACGGGCGTCAGGGCTGCAGCGTTGTGCTTGCGTAGGTGGAACCGCAGCATGGAATTGCCATTCACCGTCGAGCAGTTCTTCCAGGTCTTTGAGGACCACAACCTCACGACATGGCCGGCGCCCGTGGTGGCCTATGTGTTCGGCATTGCAGGAGTGCTCTACGCCATCAAGAGGACGCCGGCGTCCAGCAGCATCGTGTGCAGCATCCTGGCGCTGTTGTGGATCTGGATGGGAGCAGTCTACCACATCGCCTTCTTCGCGGCCATCAACAGGACCGCGTACGTGTTCGGTGCGCTCTTCCTGCTGCAGGGCGCTCTGTTCCTCGTGGTCGGCGCCTTCCGGGGCAGGATCTCCTTTGGGTCGCAGTGGAGTGCGTACGGGATCACCGGGCTGCTGTTCGTCGTGTATGCGATCGTGCTGTATCCGCTGCTCGGCATGCAGTTCGGCCACGGCTATCCGCGAGCGCCCGCTTTCGGGGTTGCTCCGTGTCCGACCACGATCTTCACGTTGGGCCTCCTGCTGTGGACGAACCGGGGGCTTCCGAGGTACATCCTGATCATCCCGGCGCTCTGGTCACTCATTGGTTTCAGTGCGGCGGCGCACCTGGGCGTGTACGAGGACTACGGTCTCGTTGCGGCCGGCGTGGTCGGAGCCGCTATGGTTCTGTATCGCGAGAGGAAGGGCAAGCGGCCGCAGCCTGTCCACGACGTGTACGATGTCTGATCGGAGCGGGCCAGCGCTACTC
>JASFTE010000291.1:0-6374 GCA_050114035.1 Armatimonadota bacterium
ACGAGCTGAGCGGCGGCATCGGAGAACCGTCCGGCTTCCACCAGGGAGGCGAAGATGGCGGGCGTGGCTTCGGGTCCCTGGAGCTGCTGGATGTGCCACACGAGCTCCTCCATGGTCTTGACGCCGATGAGCGTGAGCCCCCGGTTCACGACCGTGGTGGGTACCGACTTGACGTGGAAGCGGGAGGCGAACGCTTCGAAGCGGAACCCGTCCACCACCGAGACGGTCACGCGCGGGCTGGCCAGCGCCAGCGCATTGGCCGCCCGGACGCCGAGCGGGCAATTGGGGCAGGCCGCCGCGATGAACACCAGGATCTCGGTGGGCTGCTCCAGGGCCGAGAGCTGGTTCGCGCGGTCGCTCGCAACGGCAACGCTTGCCGGGGCCGCCAGCAGCTCCAGGAACGGCGCCTGCTCGGGACCCTCGGGGAGCGCGAGGTAGTGCACGACGTCCCGCTCTCCCAGCCGAACCGTCAGGGCGGGAGCGGCCGGAGGGTGCCCGGTCTCGCCGACCGGCGTACCGGCGTCGTCACCTGGTGCTCGTGCCGCACTCCGTTCTTCGATCGCCACGGCGCCGCCCGTACCCTCGTTGACCTGTCGTGCCAGGTCGCGCAGTCGGTCTTGGAACTCACTCCGCTCACGCTGGACGTGGAGGACGAGGGAGCGAGGCTCGCCGCCTCGTTGCACGGCGTCCTTCAGGGGGTCCAGCGCGGCCGGATCGAGCGTCGGATCGGACATGGAGTAACTCCCTCGGCTCTTCGCATCTTGCCTTCAGGCCCAGAAAGAGGCTCGACGCGGAGTGACCCGTGGCGGCGCAGCCGCCGACACCTGGGGGCGCGCTACACCGGGTCGGCGAACGCCCGCCGCAGCATGCCCAGGCTCTTCGGGATCGCCGTTCGGTAATCCTCCTGGCCTTCGTACTCGAGGGAGACGTAGCCGCGATAGCCGTGCCTCCTCAGCATACCGGCGATGCGGTCGTAGTCGAGGTCCAGAGTATACCAGGTCCCCCCACCGTAGTAGGTCTTGGCCTGCACCAAGACGGTCTTGGGCGCGAGCATCTCCAGCCGCTCGTAGGGCTCCTCGAGGAAGTTCCCGGTGTCCAGCGTGACCTGGAGCCAGGGCGAGTCGATGGTATCCACGATCCTCATGACGCCCTCCGGGGTTCGACCCAAGCCCCAGTGATTCTCGAGTCCGAGCACCACGCCGCATTGCTGCGCCGTCGCGAGGCAGGCTTGCAGGCTCTCGATCACCCATGGGAAGGCGCTCTCGTCGGTGTATCCGTCGATCGGCGGCTCGATGCCCCGGTTGGCCATTAACTCGTCGAAGCTGCGGCTCGTGCCCCACCGACCTGTGTTCACGCGCATGGTGGGGATCCCCAGCTTGTACGCCAACTCGATCTGATGGATCGTGAGGTCGACGTTTCGCTGCCGCTCCTCCCGATCCGGTGTCACGAACCCCTGATGCGTGGACATGCCGCAGAGGGACAGTCCATTCACGAACGCTTGGCGCTTGATCGACTGCAGATAGTCGTCGTCCTCGCGCTCCATCTGCACCAGAAGCAGCTCTACTCCGTCGAATCCCATCGACGCCGCTTCGTCGATGCACGTGGGAATGTCCACCCTCGAGTCCTGACGGAAGCGCCAGAACGAGTACGTGGAGACCGCAATCGGGTTGCCCGTTCGCGCGCCGGAGGGCGCGTCCGGCCGGGAGGAACACCCATGGACGGCACCGAGGCCGACCGCTCCCGAGGCCACGGCGAGAGACCTGGTGAATTCGCGACGGTTCATCATCGGCCGACTCCGTAGCCTCTGGTGTTGAGCTCCCGGACCGTCACCATTCGCGATTCAGCAGCAGGACGCCAGACCCCAAATGGGGCACGGGGTGTCGATCCTGGGACATCCGTCCAGTCAATCTCTTCTCACGGGCTTGGCTCCCGGATGTCCCGGAGGGGGACAGCAGGGGGACAATCAGCAGCCAGCGGAAGAGAGGGCTTCTCCCAACACAGTCCGTAAGTCATTGTGCCCCAATGCCCGGGGCGGGAGTCGAACCCGCACGGGAGTTGCCTCCCAAGGGATTTTAAGTCCCTTGCGTCTGCCCATTCCGCCACCCGGGCCTAGCGATAACATAACCCGCCTTGCCGAGACCCGCCTCGGCTCTATTAGTTCTACGTGCCTATGCTGCGCCGACAACCACCCTACCTGCTCAGCGGCGCGGTGCTCGTCGCCGCGCTCACCGTCAGCCCGACGGCGGCAGCAGCATCGCCACAGCCCCAGTGCGACAACTGGAGTCCATGGGCCCGGTTCACACTCGATCGAGGGGCGGACTTCGCGGCCATGTTCCGCCGCGATACCGACGTCTGGATGGTGGCGCGATGGCGCGCGTGCGACGCGCCCGCCGACCCGGCAGCGGGCCCGATGGTGGGCATCGACGTCGAGTTCAAGAACCCCAACGGCGAGCGCGTGCACTTCAGCTTCCGCGTCTACAATCGCATCCGACGGCAATGCCCGGCCAAGGGCGAGCGGCCGGGCAGCGACAACGGCTCGGACGAGCTGTCCCGTCTGGCGTGGGGCAGCGCCGACCTCGACCCAGGCGAGGTCATGAACCGCAAGCACAGCATCCCGCTCGCCAGCTACGACGGCTTCGTCTGGCCCTGCGGCTGGTTCGTGAAAATCGGATAGCCGAAGGCCTACCCCATCTCCGGCAGCCCCGCCAGCGCCGCCTGCACGTTCTCCTCCGGATACTCGTAATCCTCGAGCTGCCCCGACAGATAGCGCTCGTACGAGCCCATGTCGAAGTGCCCGTGACCGGAAGCGTTGAACGCGATCACCTTCGCCTCGCCGCTCTCGCGACACCGAAGTGCCTCGTCCATCGCCTCCCGGACCGCATGCGACGTCTCTGGAGCCAGCAGATGCCCTTCGGCCCGCGCGAAGCTGAGCGCGGCGTCGAAACACGCCGTCTGATGGTGCGCCGCCGCCTGAATCAACCCCTGCTCGTAGAGGTGACACACCGAGGGCGCCATGCCGTGGTAGCGTAGCCCACCCGCGTGAATCGGCGGCGGGACGAAATCGTGCCCCAGCGTGTACATCTTGATCAGCGGCGTGGTGCACGCCGTGTCGCCGAAATCGTACCGGTAGAGGCCCTTGGTGAGCGTGGGACACGCCATCGGCTCAACCGCGACCACACGCGTCTTGCGGCCGTCGTTCAGCACGTCCCGCACGAACGGGAACGCGAACCCCGCGAAGTTGGAGCCCCCGCCGGCGCACCCGATCACGACGTCGGGGTAGTCGCCCGCGATCTCGAACTGCTCGATCGCTTCGAGTCCGATCACCGTCTGATGCAGCATGACGTGGTTGAGCACACTGCCCAGCGAGTACCTGGTGTCGTCACGCGTGGCGGCGTCCTCGACGGCCTCGCTAATGGCGATGCCCAGCGACCCGGGACTCGTCGGGTCGCGTTCCAGCATCGTCCGTCCGGCATTCGTGTCCGGCGACGGGCTCGGCACGCAGCTCGCCCCCCACGACTCCATCATCAGCCGGCGGTACGGCTTCTGGTCGTAGGACACCCGCACCATGTAGACCTTGCACTCGAGGTCGAAGGCGCTGCACGCGAGCGCAAGAGCGCTGCCCCACTGCCCCGCCCCCGTCTCCGTCGCCACGCGCCGGACTCCCTCCTGCTTGTTGTAGTAGGCTTGCGCGATGGACGTATTGGTCTTGTGACTTCCCGCCGGACTGACGCCTTCCCACTTGTAGTAGATGCGGGCCGGCGTATCGAGCGCCCGCTCCCACCGGGTCGCCCGCACCAACGGGCTCGGCCGGTAGATGCGGTACAGGTCGAGCACCTCGTCCGGAATGTCGATGTACTGCTCGGCGCTCACCTCCTGGCCGATCAATGCCATCGGGAACAGGGGCGCGAGGTCGTCGGGCCCGATCGGCTGCTTCGTGCCCGGGTGGATCACCGGCGGAAGCGGCACCGGAAGATCCGCCTGGATGTTGTACCACTGACGCGGCATGTCGCGTTCGCTCAAGACGACTCTTTTCTGCTCCATGGTGCTGCCCTCCTCCGTTGTGGATCCACTGTGGTACCGTGCATCCAGGCCCTCACCTCGGCGTGACGGGCAACACGAAAAAAGCCCGCCACAGAACGCTGCAGCGGGCTGGATGGGTTCGTCGGGTGACGCGCTAGTCTGCCGAGAGGCCCACACTCCTCCCACTGCTTTCAGACGAGCACCACCACCAGGCGTTGTGGGTTGGGAGCGTGTTCACGTCATTCCTCGTTCGGTCGAGACTGCCTGCGCACCCCCGTACGGCGGCACGGGGACTGCGCCAACGTTTAGCGTGCGAGCGGCGGCACGTCAAGCCCCGCTCGCCCGCCCCTTCCCCCGCCCGGACCTCCGACCGTATGCTCCCTCTCCAGCAGGTCCCATCCCGTCCCAACCGCAAACCGTGGAGTCTCGATGCTCGACCGCCGCGCCTTTCTCGGTCTCTCCGCCGCCGCGCTCGCCGGGGCGGCCGTCCCCGACCGACCACTCCACGCCGAGCCGCCGGATCAGCAGGGCGACGACGATCTGCCGCCGTCCATCCGCGCCCTCCAGTCCATGGCCGACAGGGCCGCGCCCATCACCGTGGAGGAGCGGCTGGCACGCATCGCGAAGGCGCGGCGTCTCATGGGTATGTACAACCTCGATGCCGTGATGCTCACCGGCGGGACCACGATGGATTACTACACGAACGTGCGCTGGGGTCTGAGCGAGCGGCTGTTCGCGATCGTCATGCCGGCCGCCGGCCGTCCCTTCGTCGTCACGCCGGCGTTCGAGGAGGACCGCACGCGCGAGCAGCTCGACGGCGGCCCACTGGGCGAGACCGACACCGCCGTGCTCACCTGGCAGGAGGACGAGGACCCCTACGTGCTGGTCGCCGACGGCCTGCGGGACCGCGGCATCGCCACCGGCCGGCTCGGCATCGAGGAGACGGTGCGCTTCCTGTTCTCCGACGGTGTCGCACGGGCCGCGCCCG
The DNA here is from genome assembly GCA_050114035.1 of Armatimonadota bacterium. Taxonomy (GTDB): domain Bacteria; phylum Armatimonadota; class Zipacnadia; order JAUWAU01; family JAUWAU01; genus JAUWAU01. The sequence goes on from JASFTE010000291.1 coordinate 5,009, forward strand.
CCCTCTCGCTCACGAGCGCCACACCGGTCACCGCCGGCTGCCGCGGGGTGAAGACCGAACACGAGCTGGAGCTGATGCGGCTGGCCTCGCGGGTGACGCTCGCCGCGTACGAGGCGACGTATCGCGCGCTGGAAGAAGGGATGACGCAGCAGCGCGTGGGTGAGCTGCTGCGGATCGCGCACCGGCGACTCGGGTTCTCAGGCAGCGCCGGCGTCCAAACCGGCGGGTACACCACCCTGCCCCACGGCTCCGTCACGCCGCAGGAGATCCGCGAGGGGACGATCCTCCTGATCGACGGCGGCTGCGCCGTCGAGGGGTTCCGCTCCGACATCAGCCGTACCTTCGTGCTCGGCAACCCGACCGCCAGGATGCGCGAGGTATTCGACGTGGTGCTCGCAGCGCAGACCGCGGCCCTGCGCGCGGCCGCGCCCGGGGTCCCCTGCGAAGCGGTGGACCGCGCCGCCCGCCGGGTGATCGCGGACGCCGGCTACGGCGATGACTATACGTACTTCACTCACCGGGTCGGCCACGGGATCGGGATGGACGGCCACGAGTGGCCGTACCTGGTGCGCGGCAACACGCTGCCGCTCGAGCCCGGGATGACCTTCAGCGACGAGCCGGGGATCTACCTGCCGGGCGAGTTCGGCGTACGGCTGGAGGACGACATGGTGACCACCGAGGACGGCGCCGAGTTGCTCACGCCGCAGAGCCCGTCGCTGGACGATCCGTTCGGAGACATGGAGAGCGGCGAGACGTGGGGAACGGGTGGCCGAGAGCCGAGCAGCGGCTTCCAGCCGCTCGTGCGCGTTGGAGGGCGCGCTCCCCTCTACCGCGTCGAATCCGGCGGTGTCCCCGTCAGCTCCGAGCCCGCGACGTAGCCCACGATCTCGCCCACCTCCCACACGGGCCACCAGCCGCGTGACGGCGCGCTCACCTCGAGGCGCACGCCGGGCTGGATGACGCGCACGATGCCGTACCCCGTCCCGGGGCCTTCACGCAGGTTGACCCAATTGTCGGTCCAGCGGACGACCAGCGGGACGGCGGGCTCCTGCGCCGGCGCCGGTCTCTGGGCCGCCGCGGCTGCCGCCGTGTCGCGAGCGAGACGTGGACTAGGCGCCGCACGCCCCACCGAATCACCGCCCGTCGCAGTCGCGCCCGCCGGGCCGACTGTCGTGTCGGCCTGGGACACCGCGCTGTCGGTCGCCGTCGTCTCGGGGCTGGACGGGACGAATACGGGAGGCGCGGGAGGAGGTGCCGTGGCCGACCCATCTGCGCCGGCGATCAACCACCACGCCCCGAATCCCGCCGCGGCCACCACCACGATGGCCGCCGCCACGGCGAGCACACGCCAGATGGCGCTCCTGCC
>JASFTE010000292.1:0-6373 GCA_050114035.1 Armatimonadota bacterium
CGGCTCGCGCGTGCGGCTGTACTTCACGCAGATCTACCAGACGCGCGGCTTCGCCCAGCCCGAGGCGATCGAGGAGCGCCTGTTCTCGGCGTGTGGCCCGTACTATCCGCACACGCTGCGGCAGCAACCGATCCAGGCGGGCGCGGCGGACGTCCGGACGTTCCTTGAGGAGGTGGACTTCACCGTCGAGTGGTACTGCAGTGCCATGAGCGAAGTCCTCGGCAAGGAGCCGTGGGACCTGTTCATCCAGAAGTGGCACCCGCCGGACTTCGCCAACCACTTCGGCGCGTTCATGATCGACCCGGCGCACCCGCTGTACGACCCCGAGCGCGACGACGAGGCGTGGGACTACTGGGGCTATGTGATGGGCGCCGGCGACCGGCTCATCGCCACCGCCATGGAGTGCGCGGGCGGCGACGCCATCGTGGCCGTCATGTCCGACCACGGCGGCATCACCACCCTCCCGGATGCGCAGCACCACGCGGACGTTGTGTCCGCGCTCGAGGAGGCGGGGCTGGTGGTGCGCACTGAGAACGGCGGCACCGACTGGTCCCGCACGCGGGCCTTCGGTCGCGGCAACTACGTGTGGGTCAACACCAGGGGGCGCGACCCGGACGGTATCGTAGAGCCGGGCGCGGAGTTCGAGGAGGTGCGCCAGCTCGCCATCAATGCCCTCGCCGCGGCCACCGACCCGGCTACCGGCCGCCCGCTGTGGAACCTGGTGTGCCGCAAGGAGGACGCCGCCATGATAGGCATCGGCGGCGACCACGCCGGCGACGTCTTCCTCTGGTCCGAGCAGGCGCCGCTGCCGACCTGCGCCACCCGCGAGGAGCTTCAGCAGCGCTACGCCGACGTGGACCTGGGCACGTGGGAGCAGCCACGCTTCGGCTCCGGGGGGCACAGCGCCGATCCGTTCATGGTCATGGCGGGCCCGGGGCTGAAGCGCGGGCATCGCCGCGAGCGCGCCGTGTGGCTCAACGCCTTCGCGCCCACGCTGGCACTCGCGTGCGGCATCCCCGTCCCGGCCGACGCCGACGGCGCCGCCATCTGGGACTTCCTGGAGTAGCCCCTCCGGCCACGGGTAGCGAGCTACCCGTGCCACCCGGCTGCCGGGATTGCGTGTGGCACGGCTTCCTGGTCAAGCCGTGCGTCTCCTGGGGCAGGAGGAGCACACTGCTGGGGCTAAACAGGCATCGTGCAAGGTGAGTCCGAAGGCAGGCCTGGCTTTGGCGCCCTTCCCTTCGCCATCGGGGCCGTGCTGTGCTGGTCAACGGTGGCGACGGCCTTCAAGCTCACGCTGCGGGTGCTCGATCCGTTCCAGATGCTGCTCGTGGCCTCGTGGGCGTCCCTGGCGGTGCTCGGCCTGGCACTGCTCATCCGCCGCGAGCCGCGGTTCGGGGCGCCCGCCTCGGCGCGCGAGCTGGGCCTGGCCGCCCTGTCCGGCCTCCTGAATCCGCTGCTCTACTACCTGGTGCTGTTCACGGCGTACGATCTCCTGCCCGCCCAGCAGGCCCAGCCGCTGAACTACACGTGGGCCCTCGCCCTGGCGGTGCTCTCGGCTCCGCTGCTGGGCCGACCGGTGCCGCGACGGGCCTTCGCCGGGCTGGCCGTGGGCCTCGTCGGCGTCGGCGTCGTGGCCACGAGGCTCCAGCCGTCGGCCGTGGCAAAGACCGACCTGGCCGGCATCCTGCTGGCCGCCGGCAGCGGCGTCGTGTGGGCGTCCTTCTGGGTGGTCAACCTGCGCCGCAGTGGCTCTCCGCTGGCCAAGATCTTCTGGAGCTTCGTCTTCGGCGCGCCGGCCGTGACGGTCGCCTGGGCGGCCCTCTCGTCCACGGAGGCCATGACGCTGACGGGCATCGCCGGCGGCAGCTACATCGGTGTGTTCGAGATGGGCATCGCCTTCGTGCTCTGGCTCACGGCCATGGACCGCGCGCCGAACCCCGGCCTCATCGGCAATGTCGCATACCTGGCGCCATTCCTGTCGCTGCTGCCCATCCACTTCGTGCTCGGGGAGCACATCCACTGGACGGCCGCCGCCGGCCTGGCGCTCATCGTCGCCGGCATCGTGGTGTGCGGGCGCAGCTCCGATACGTGAGGTTGGGCACGGCACCATGCCAGCGAGCGAGGCGGGCTAGGCTTGGAGCAACTGAGAACTCCGGACGCCGAGACGGTGGACCGAAAGGGGTGGTTGGGTTGCTGGTCGCGACGAAAGATGAGGCGTACCTACTGGACACCACGAGCTCGGACGGTGAGCCCGAGCTGATCCACTCCTCCGAGCCCTGCATTCGGGCGACGACAGTGTGGGAGGGCGCACCCGTACTGGCTCTCGAGGGCGGGACGGTGGTCGTCTTCAGTGAGGCGCGGCCCGACATCTACGAAACGCGCGTCGCGGACACTGTCGCCTCCATCACGGCTGTACCCGGCGCCCAGCCGCGCTTCCTCATCGGGACGGAACCGCCGCACGTATACACCTGGGAGATGGACGACTCGCCCGCGCAGCCCAACGAGAGCTTCGCCTCCCTGGACTGCCGCTCGGAGTGGTACACGCCGTGGGGCGGACCGGCGGCTGTGCGGAGCTTCGCGGTCACCCCCCATGGCTGGGTGTATGCCGACGTCCACGTCGGGAGCGTCATGCGCTCGGGCGACGGCGGGGAGACGTGGGAGCCGGTGACGCCGGAGCTGCACGTGGACGTGCACCAAGTGGGCACGTCGCCCGCCGCGCCGGACCGCGTGTATGCCAACACCGCCGACGGCGTATGGGTGAGCGATGACCGGGGCGGCTCCTGGCGGCATCGCACGGAGGACCGGAAGCGCTACGGGCGGGCCCTGGCGATCCATCCGGAGGACCCCGATCTCGTCCTCTGCACCGTGAGCGACGGCCCGCACGGGGACGATGTCCACGGGGCGCTGTATCGTTCGGCCGACGCCGGGGAGACGTGGACGCACGTGACCGACGGCTTCCCCGCCTCGGCGAAGGACAACATCAACACGTTCCGCGTCGTCTTCGATCCCGGCGGCACGGCGTGGGCGGCCGTCGAGCAGGCGCTGTATTGCGGCGGCTCCGCGGCCGAGACGTGGCGCGAGGTCTGGCGCGCGCCCGACGAGATAGAGCTGTTGGCGACGTAGGAGACCGCGCTGTTCGCCGGCTTGTGACTCGTCGCCAGCGGGGCCGCGATGCTGCTGGCGTAACGGCTGGTGGACCCATCGGGAGCGCCGTGCCATCAAGGCCAATGGCCCGGCAACACGGAGGTGATGCCCAGGTGATGAGACGCCATGACCTGAGGACAGGTGTCGGCGTCGCGGCTCTGGGCCTGCTCTTGGTCGTAGGCTGTCGCACGGCCCTGCCCCAGACAGACCACGACGTGCGCCCAGCATCGGCCGCGTACGAGGCCTTCAACGAGTTCTGCCTGGCCAGCTTCGGGGCGGAGAAGGAGCCACTGGTGTACGAGCGGCTCGGCCCCGAGTTGACGGTGCTGCCGCACGGTGCATGGCGGCACGTGGGCGAGCGTTCCGCCTGCATCTCCTGGCAGACCAGCCTCCCAGCCAGGGCGCATCTGGAGTATGGCCCAACACGCCAGTACGGCAGGACCACCGCAGAAGACGAGCGGCACTTCTTCACCCACCTTCACTACCTCCACGACCTCGAGCCCGGGACGGCGTACCACTACCGGACGGTCTGCACAGACGAGCGAGGCCAGCGCCTCGTGGGCGGAGACCACGTGCTGCAGACGGAGACGCTCGCGGGCGCCGTGAGGATACCGGATGACCTGCCCGGACCTCCCTACACGCTGGACAGGGCCAACACGACGTACCTGCTCACGCAGGACATCGTGGCCGATTCGACCGCCATCAACATCGCGGCCGATGGCGTCACGCTCGACCTTGGCGCGCATACGGTGGTGTACGATGAGAAGGCCGGAAGCGCCGATCCGACACGTATCGAAACGCTGTATGGCTGGCACGCCGCGCAGGGCCCCTGCGGCCTGAGGACGGCGGACGGCAGGGGCGGGATCACCATCGTCAATGGCACCATCCGCCAGGGGATGGGGATGGGCGCCTCGCAGCCCGCGGCCTACAACCCCCTGTTCCTGCGTCGCCCGCGCGACACCGAGGTGGCAGGCCTCACCATCGAGTACGGCGGCCCGCAGGTCACCGGCATTATGCTCAACAACGCCTACGGCGGGATTGACATGCACCACAACGTAATCACGGACACGGGCACCGAGATCATCAATCGCCATCAGGGGCTGGATGCGATTCGGTTCGGCATCGGCGTCACGGACACAATCTCCCGGTGTCACCACAATCTGGTGAAGCGCACGCGGCATAGAGGCATAGCGACATCGAGCAACACGGAGCTCCACGGCAACGAGGTCTACATCGACAGCTATGCGACGAACTCCTACGGCATCATGTACTACAGCAGCAGAGATCCCATCCACGACATCACGCTCTCTGACAACCGGATCTTCGGCACGGGCTACCATCCCATCGGCATTGGCGCCGGTTTCCACGCACGGGACGTCACAGCCCACGGCAACTACATCCAGATGCAGGGCACGCCCCCCGAGGGACGATGGGAGGGCGGCGTGGGAGGGGGTGACCCGGCCGGGCAGTTGCACCCAGTCAACGGCATCCGGCTGCACAAAGGGCCTCAAGAGAACATCGAGTACTCCGACAACACCGTCGCTATCAGAGGCCGCGGCCAGGGCTGCATGATGCGGGGGCTGTGGCTGATTCCCCACGGCACAATGCGCAACGTCCTCTTCCGTGGGAACGTCGTCAAGGTGATCGCTGAGGATGAGCACGCGACGGGACACGCCGTCGCGGCCCTGGGTGGGGACAGCAGCAATCCGGACGAGCTCATCACCTATGAGGGCAACACCGTTATCAGCAACCTCTGCAATGTCCGCTTCGGAGACAACTACGGCCATGGCGGGAGGCATCGCTTCGTCGGAGACACGTTCGTGAAGGTGGGCAACGATCCACGGTACAAGACCGTTCGACTCGGCTGGGAGGGCTGGAAGTACGAGACGTACGGACACAGCTTCACGGACACCGTGTTTGAGGGCGGGGCAAGCTTCGACGAGGTGGCGTTTGATGGGATCAGGAACGGGAGGTATGATTTCACCGTCGGATGGACGCTCACCGTGAGGACACTTTGCGGCGCCACGGTCGTTATCAGGGACAGGAACGGCAGGGAAGCGTTCAGCGGCGGGGCAGGGCGCGACGGCGCCGTCCGGGCTGTGCTTACCGAGTACACACGGACAGGGGACGGGAAGGCCCTGTCAACGCCTCACACAGTGACCGTCACGAAGGCTGGCTACGCCCCGGCGCAGGCCGCTGTCTCCGTAGACAGGGCGCAGGAGCTGGAGGTAGGACTCCGCGAGCGACAGGGACCTGACGGCGAAGGCGTGACGGACTGAGCCTGAGAACCACGGGTGATGTGCCCGGCCCGCCTCACGTGCCCTCCTCCGGGGCGCCGTGGACCCGTGTTGGTACGATGCGACCAGCGCCATCCCCATCTGCGTGAAGCCCGGCGGCCTCCGCGTTGCGGGGTGGTGAGGGGTTGGGCCGGTGAGGCGCAGTGTGGGCAACGCAACAGAAGACCGATGACCGATAGCCCTACAATCCCGGCGTGGCAAACACACGCTACTTCCGCGATATCCTGACGTCAGAGAAGCGCGCCCGCGAGCTCGCCAGGCACGACGGGCCCATCGTCGGCACGCTGTGCAACTTCGTGCCCGAGGAGCTCATCCTCGCGGCGGGCGCCGTGCCGCTGCGCCTCTGCGGCGGCGACTACGAGGCGGGCAAGGCGGTGGAGGACATCTTCCCCCGCGACGTCTGCGGCGTGGCGAGGTCCTCCCTGGGCCTGCTGCGCGACGGGAACGGCATCTTCGAGCGCGTAGACCTGCTGGTGGTCGCCACGCCCTGCGACGAGAAGAAGAAGCTCTCCGAGGCCCTCGGCCGCTTCGCCCCGGTGCACACCATGCTTCTCCCGCCCGCGAGGAACGCGCCGGGCGCACGGGCGCTCTGGCTGGGCGAGATCGAGGGGTTCAGGGACCGGATGCGGGAGCTCAGCGGGAAGCCTGTCGACCTGAGCGCTCTCCGCGGCGCCATCGACCTCCTCAACGCTCGCCAGGAGGCCTTCCGGCGCTTCTTCGAGCTGCGCCAGCACAACCCGCCGCTGGTCACGGGCGAGGACGCACTGTATGTCGGGGGAGCCAGCTTCATCGACGATCCCGCACGGTGGACGGAGGAGCTTGAGAAGCTCTGCGACGAACTGAAGTCCAGACGACGCGGTGCCAAGCGGCGAGGCGGGAATGGACTCCGGCTGCTTCTCACCGGCGCGCCGCTCATCTTCCCCAACTTC
>JASFTE010000293.1:0-6361 GCA_050114035.1 Armatimonadota bacterium
CAGGCTCGGCCTGCTGGGCCTGCGCCTCGGCGGCACGTTGGCGGCCGAAGTGGCGCGCGGCGTACAGCCGGCATGGCTCGTGCTGTGGGAGCCGGTGGTGAACGGCCGGCGCTACCTGCAGCTCAACATGCGCCGCAGCCTCATTAAGAAGATGCTCACCGAGGGCGAGCAGTTCGACGCCGGGCAGGCCGCCGGCGGGTCGCAGGGGCAGGGCCAGGATGCGGACTTCGACGGCCACCTGGTGAGTGCGCGCTGCCAGGACGAGATCAACAGCATTGACATGCTCGGCGACGCGGACGCGGTCGCCGAGAAGGTGTTCGTGCTGGGGATTGGCCCGCGGGATGCGCTGTCGCGAGAGCTGGCGGGCCTCGTGGAGGCGTACGAGAAGTCCGGGGCCGCGGTAGGGCGAGCTGCCGTGCGCGAGCCCCCCTTCTGGAACACGGTGGGCCTCGTGCGGGGCGACGCGGCCGTCGGCGCGACGCTGGAGTGGTTGGCCGGGGATGACGGCGGCTGAGCAGCGGTATCGTCACAGCGGGCAGCACGGGTATCTGCAGATGGAGAAACCGATTGCCTTCGTGAACGAGGGCAGCACACTGCACGCGATGCTCCACGTGCCGGACGACTTCCGGGGAGGGCCGGGGAGCGTCGGCGTTGTGTTCCTGCACGGCTGGTCGGGGAACAGGCGCGGCCCGCACGACATCCTCGTGGCGGCCGCGCGGCGCTATTGTGAGGCGGGCATTCCCTCTCTTCGCTTCGATTTCCGCGGCCGCGGGGACAGCGGCGGCGACATGGACGAGGCGGACCTCGTCACGATGATCTCGGATACCGAGGCCGCGGTGCAGCACCTCTGCGAGGGCTGCGATCTCAGCGCCGTCGTTCTCATCGGGATATGTTCCGGCGGCGAAGTCGCCATCGGGGCGGCCCCGCGGTGTCGGGCCGTCAAGGCGATGACACTGTGGTCGGTGCCCACGGTGGGCGTCGACAGGTCCCGCGCGCGGCGCGCCAAGCGGCTCCACAACCTCGGCCGGTACGCCGCGAAGCTGTTCCGCGCCAGCACGTGGCGGAAGGCGCTCTCCGGCGGCCTGAACCTGCCCATGATCAAGCAGGCGCTCTCGGGCAAGGGCGGAGCGGGCGAGACGCCGGACGATGGCGAAAAGGCCCGGCCTGAGCAGAGCATCCCGTGGCGCGAGCGATTCCTGTCCTTCCGCGGTCCCGTTCAGTTCGTCTACGGGACCGGGGACCCGACAACACAAGAGGCGGTGGAGTACTACGAGAAGCTATCGTCGAAGGGGAGGATTGCCGCCGACTTCTACCTCGTGGAGGGCGCCAATCACTCCTTCTACTCGCTCCCCTGGAAGGCCGAGCTCATCGACGTGACTCTGACCTGGCTGCAGGAGCACGCGCACGACCTGCACACGGTGCCCGTTGCAGCCAGTCGCTGACGTGCGCCAAATCCCAGTCGGGACGCCGGCTCATGCGCATCGGCATCGACGCCCTCCTGCTCCACGGCAAGTACTCCGGCGTGGAGCACTGCATCCGCGACCTGATCGTGGCGCTCCTGGCGCGCGACGACGGCAACGAGTACGTCGTCTACATGCCGGCCGATGCGGATGCGAGTCGCTTCGACAGCGATCGTCTGTCGGTGAGCCGCATGCCGTTCGCCGGGCGACGGCGACTCCTGCGCATTCTGTGGCAGCAGATGGCGCTTCCGCGACGCATGCAGGCGGACGGGATCGACATCTTCCACGGGCCGGGCTACGTGCTGCCGCGCCGCTGCCCGGTGCCGGCCGTCGTGACCATATACGATACGGTAGCCCTGGTCCGACCGGACCTTGCCAGCCGCAGCAACGTGGCCCACTACAGACGCGTGCTGCCGCCCACCGTGCGAGTGGCGCAGCGCATCATCGTGCCCTCGGAGCGAACGAAGCAGGATGTGATGGCGGAGCTGGGTGTGGACGCGGCGCGCATCCGCGTTGCACCGCTCGGAGTGCGGGAGCTGTTCCAGCCGGTCACAGACGAGGGCGAATTGCGATCGGTGCGACAACGGTACGACGTGTCAGAGCGCTTCTTTCTGTTCGTGGGCAACGTGGAGCCGAAGAAGAACCTGGCCGGCGTAGCCAGCGCGTTTGCCCGGTACGTGGCCGACGGCGGCCCGCCGGCGAACCTCGTCATAGCGGGAGCCACGGGGTGGGTCCCCCGGCGCTTCCTGGAGCGACTGGACTTCGGCGAAGCCGGGGATCGCGTCCGGTGCATAGGCTACGTGCCCGACGATGACCTCCCGGGGCTGTACTCACTGGCCACGGCGCTGCTCTTTCCGTCGCTATACGAGGGCTTCGGCCTGCCGCCACTGGAGGCCATGGCGTGCGGGACGCCGGCCATCGTCTCGGACCGCGGCGCGCTGCCGGAAGTCGTGGGCGACGCGGCGCCCGTCGTCCGCCTGGACGAAGTCAGTGGCGAGCTTGGCCCGGTCGGCATCGCGGAGGAGATGCCGGGGATCATGCGGCGTCTCGCCGAGGACGAGCCGTACCGTGCGGAGCTGGGCGCGGCCGGCCTGGAGCGCGCGCGGCAGTTTACCTGGGCCAGGAACGCGAAGGCCGTGACACGGGTTTACAGTGAGGTGGCCGAGGAGGCAGGCGTCGAGCATTGACCCTCCCACGCGACGAGACCGGAGACGAGAAGATGCGGCTGCTGTGCGTCCTGGCCGAATTCCCCTCGCTGTCGGAGACCTTCGTGCTTCGCGAGATGTCGGGGCTCGCGGACATGGGCTTCGACGTGCGGGTGTACGCACAGGCGCGCGGCGCGACCGAGGGCATGCACCCGGAGGCGGCGCCGTTCCTGGAGACGGCCATCTTCCGGCCCGCGCCGCGTGACCTATCGCTGCATCGCTCCTGGCTGGCGACGGCTGCGCGGCAGCCGCTGCGCAGCGCCATTGTCGGCCTCCCGCACGCGGCGCGCGCCCTCACCTTCAGGTGGGCCCCGTGGCAGATGGCAACGGCCATATGGTCGGCGGCGTACCTGGCGCGCCGGCTCGACGAGATGGCCGTCGATCACATCCACGCGCACTTCGCCAGCTACCCGGCGGCCGTCGCGCTGCTTGCCTCGCGGTTCACGGGCATACCGTTCAGCTTCTCCGCACACGCCAACGACATCTTTGCCGACATATCGCCCTACTGGCGGCTGCAGACCCGGGCGGCGCGGTTCGTGACAGTGTGCTCGCAGGCAGGGCTGACGCGCGCGCGGGAGCTGTGCCGCGCCGAGGACGCCGAGAAGCTGCACCTGGTGTATCACGGCGTCGATCTGGAGCGCTTCTCTGCCCCAGCTCGCGGCCCAGCGCCGGACGGTCCGGTACGCCTGCTTTCCGCGGGCCGACTGGTGCCCAAGAAGGGGTTCGAGGTCTTGCTGCGGGCCTGTCACCTGCTGGCGCTGCGCGATCGAGACTTCTCGCTCACCATCATCGGCGACGGGCCACTGCGCGGCGAGCTGCATGGGCTGACGCGGCGCCTCCGCCTCACGGATCGCGTCGCCTTCGGCGGAACGCGGCCGATCGATGCGATGCCGGCCGCGTACCGCAACGCCGATCTCGTGGCCCTCGCCTCCGTGGTGACCGCCGACGGCGACCGGGACGGGATCCCGAATGTCGCTCTCGAGGCGATGGCCTGCGGGCTGCCCGTGGTGAGCTGCGATGTGGGCGGGATCGCGGAGGCCGTCGCAGACGGCGAGACGGGCCTCATCGCGGGCACCGGCGATCCGGCGGACTTCGCGGACAAGCTCGACCGGCTCATCGTGGATGCAGGCCTCCGCCGGCGACTCGGCGAATCGGCGCGCCGACTGGTGCAGCGCAGATTTGACGCGGCTCAAGGCCTGGAGCGCCTCGCGCGGCTGTTCCGTGCCGCCGCCACCGGTCTCCCCAACGACCGTGCGTCATGCTGAGGGAGCAACGCACGGAGGGCTCTCGCCCGACCTGGCGCTCACGTGGGGACGATACGGGGAACCTTTGCCGCTTTCGGGTGTGGGGAAAGGGGTGTAGCCGCAAGCCACACCTGGCGCAGGACGAGGGACACAGAACATGAGCAAGGACGTCCTCAGCAGGACTCAGGAGGATGCCGCCGAGCATCGGGGTGAGCGGCTGGTCAGGAACACGGGCATCGTGGCCGGGTTCCTGTTCCTCGGGCGCGTGATCGGCGCGGGGCGCGAGTTCATCCTCAACCGGTTCATCGGCACCACGTGGGCCGCCGACATCTACCGGTTCACCAGCGACACGGTCCTTCAGGACCTATACACGAAGTTCGAGAAGCTGCTGCAGCCGGTGTATGTACCGATCTTCGTGGCCCGCCAGCGCGAGGATGGTGACGAGCCGGCGTGGCGCTTCACCAGTGTTGTCGGGACCGTGCAGCTCATGCTGCTCCTCGGCCTGTGCCTCGGCGGCGTCATCTGGGCGGAAGACATCGCCAGGGCGATGCTCAGGCGGCATATTGAGGCCAATCCGGCCGTGCTGCCGCTGGGCGTGTCTTTCCTGCGCATCCTGCTGCCAGCGCTCGTCGTATACAGCCTGTCGAACCTGGTTGAGCTGACCATCCAGAGCTATCACAGCTTCACAGTCCCGGCCCTGGCCGAGGCAATCCGGCGCATCTTGATCGTCGTCGGCCTCGTCGGAGCCATCGTCCTGTTCCGAGGCGGCGCCACGCCGGTCCAGGCTACACATGGGCTGGTGATCGGCCTCGTGGTCGGGTGCGCCGCGCGGCTACTCGTGCAGCTTCCCCTGGTGTGGCGGCGCAGGGGGCTCGTGCGGCCCGCACTCGACTTCCGCAATCCCGATGTCCGGAAGGCCGGCATCCTGGCGCTGCCACTCGTAGTCGGCATCATCTTCTCCTATGTCCGCAACCTCGCTGAGTCATTCCTCGCCCTCACCTGGACCGAGGGCGGCCTTGCTGCTCTGAGGGCCGCCCGCCGGCTCGTGGATATGCCCTGGCAGGTGCTCGGACTGGGCATCAGCTACGTCATCTATCCCTTCATCTCGGAGCTTGGCGCCAAGGAGAAGCGCGGCGAGATGGCCGATGCCCTCGTATCCATGATCCGCGTCATGGCCTTCATCTTCGTGCCCGTGACGGTGTTCATGTTCATCCTGGCCGAGCCGACCATCGTCACGGCCTTCTTCGGCAGAGAGTTCGACGAGGACTCCGTCCGGCTTACCATGCAGGCGATGCCGTGGTACGTGCTGGGGATGCTCATCTTCGGCATCGAGGACCCCATGCTGAAGTGGTTCTACGCGCTCTCCGACACCAAGACGCCCATCATCATGGGCATCGTGGGCGACTTCATCTGGTTCGGCATCGCGGTGCCTGGTGTGAAGATCTACGACGCGGGCCTGATGGCGCTGGCGCTGGCCATGGTGGGCTCCAAGACGCTGAAGGTGCTTGTGCTTCTGGCCATCCTGCGCCCCCGCCTGGGGCCCGTACCGCGGCAGCGCGTGCTCCCCTTCGTCGGCAAGCTCATCGTCGCCGTGGGTGCCATGGGCCTGGCGATAGTCGGCACATCGCAGTTCCTCGAGGGCGCACTCCCGTTCACGGGCTGGCTGCAGGGCGCGGCCGAGTTCTTCGCATGCGCGGCGGTCGCCGTCGTCGTCTACGTGGTGGCGGGCTTCGTGCTCCGCATCGAGGAGCTGCACGTTGTCGTAGATCGCATGAAGGCGCGGTTGAGGCGAGGCAGTGCGTAAGATCCGTGTGGCGCAAATCCTGGAGGCCACCACTGGCGGCACTCGCAAGCACCTGAGGGATCTGGCCACGCGCCTCGACAAGGGCCGCTTCGACGTGGACGCAATCTGCGCCCCGCTGCGCGATCCCAACTTCGCCGCCGACGTCGAGATAATGCGCGCCGCGGGCGCGCAAGTGCACCTCGTGCCCATGGTGCGACAGGTATCGCCCATCCACGACTGGCGCGCGTACAGGCACATCGGGGGCCTGCTGCGCGACGGCAGCTACGACATCGCCCACGCACACAGCGCCAAGGCCGGCATCCTGGGACGGCATGCTGCACGCGCCGCCGGTGTGCCGCGCATCGTGTACACGCCCCACGGCTTCCCGTTTGCCATGCACATCGGTGCACCGAAGCGCGCGCTGTATCGGGCGCTCGAGCGGCGCGCGGCAGCGTTCACGGATCGCATCGTCGCCGTGTCGGAGGGCGATAGGCAGGCGGCGCTTGACGCAGAGCTGTGCGATCCCGCAAAGATCGTCGTGATCGACAACGGGCTCGATCTCGCCGAGCTCGACGCCGCACTGGCGGAGCCCGTGTCGCGGGACTCCCTGGGGCTCGGCGAAGATGACGTCGTCATCGGGTCATTCGGCCGTCTGTCTAGCCAGAAGGA
>JASFTE010000294.1:0-6337 GCA_050114035.1 Armatimonadota bacterium
CGCGGCGCTGCGCATGGACGCCCTCCTGCTCGGCTGGGACACGGCCGTGGGGACGCTGCGCGGCTGGGGCTACGAGGTCACTCCCGACCTCGACGACGCAGCGTGCGCCCAGGTGCGGCGCTTCCTCACGGACCGGATCGACCGCATGGGCGCCCTCTACATGGCTGTCTCCCTGGCCAACACGTTCCGGTTCCCCGAGGACTCACCGTGCGGGCGCATCATTGAGAACTGCGTCCTGCCCGTCGCCCGGGAGCGCGGCGTGCCCTTCGCCCTCATGGTCGGCGTCAAGCGCGCCGTGAACCCAGCGCTGCAGCTCGCCGGCGACAGCGTGGGAAAATGGAACGTGGACATCCTGGACCACCTGTGCGCGAACTACCCCGACGTCAAGTTTCTCGTGACGCTGCTCTCGCGCGAGAACCAGCACGAGCTGGGCGTGGCCGCGCGGAAGTTCCCCAACCTCATGCCCTTCGGCTGCTGGTGGTTCCTCAATAACCCGAGCATCATTGAGGAGATGACGCGGATGCGGCTGGAGCTGCTGGGCCTCAGCTTCATCCCGCAGCACTCCGACGCGCGCATCCTGGACCAGCTCGTCTACAAATGGGCGCACTCCCGCGGGATCCTCAAGCGCGTGCTCACCGACAAGTACGCCGACACCATGGCCGCCGGCTGGCCCCTGACGCGCGACGACATCGCCCGCGACGTGGAGCGGCTCTTCTCGGGGAACTTCCGGGAGTTTGTGGGAGTGTAAGAGCGACCGTCTCGCGCGGCTCGCTCGTGCGCCCTCGGCGGCGGCCTGGTGTCCGTGTTCGAGCCGTACTCGATCCTCGATTCGGTTCTCGTCCGGTGACCGGCCGGATGTGCCCCCGTGAGGCCCCCATAGGCCCTCTGTAACCTACCTCACATACGTCTCCTGAACGCGAGCTGTCACCGAATTAGACTTGACTCTTGTCATCCTATGTGCTATATCTGGCGACGTCCGTCCTCGAAACGTGAGGGCTACCTGATTATCTACAGACACAGGTAGTCAAGGACCTGGTGACAAGGAGGCCATGGCGATGGGAGCTATGAACGACAGAAGCAAGGGCGAGCTGCTGGACATACTGCTCGCGAAGCTGCGGGCGGTCGTGGGGCCCGGCACGTGTGGCGAGTACGTGTGCTGGTGTCCCTACCACATGGCCGGTCACGGCGGGGCGCCGGACGAACCGAATCTGGTGGTGTCCCTGGACGGCTTCGCCTGCCGCGCCTGCCGCGCCAAGGGCAGCCTGCAGCAGTTGGCCGAGAAGCTGGACATTGACGGCGTCGCCCACCGCAGCCGAAAGAGGAGCGAAGACCCTCAGCGTCGCGCGGCGTCTGATGGCCGGCCATCCCGGGCGGCGGAGATACAGGCCCTCGGACACGGTGGCACCGGGGCCAAAGGCGCGCGCCGCCGCAAGCCCAAATCCCACTACCGCGCCGTCTTCGACGACCTCGTGGATGTGGTGCAGGCCAATGGCGGCCCGGTGTTCCTGGTGCGCGGCCCCGACGGCCTCGAGTTGGCCCTCGAGGTGGAGATCGACGGCAAGCGGATCGTCCCGCCGCAGCGCAACACCATGCCGTGGCTGCTGGCGCGCGGCGACCAGGCCATGGCGCACTACGACGGTGACACCGACGCGCAGCTGTACGCCGCCCTGGCCGCGTACCACCAGGCCGCCTCGACGCTCCCGGATCCCGCCATGTACGGTCTGCTGGCGCTCTGGGACATGCACACCTACCTGCTCGAGCGCCTCCACTACTCGCCCATCGTGGTCCTGTGCGGCCTCCCGGAGCGCGGCAAGACGCGCACGGGCAAGGCCATGGTGCACGTGGCGTATCGCGGCATGCACGTGGAGTCGCTGCGGGAGGCGTACATCATCCGGACGGCGGCCGAGTTCGGGGGCACGCTGTTCTTCGACGTGCGGGACGTGTGGGGCAAGTCGGTGCGGGAGCGGGCCGAGGATCTCCTCCTGCAGCGCTTCGAGCGCGGCGTGTTCGTGCCCCGGGTCATGCATCCCCACCGCGGCGCCCACCAGCACACCGCCTTCTTCCGCGTCTTCGGGCCCACCATCATCGCCACCAACCAGGCGCCGGACAACATCCTGGAGACCCGCGGCGTCACGATCGCCATGCCGGAGGCCGCCGAGGATTTCGCCTCCCCCGTGCGCGCCGAGGACGCCCTCCCGCTCAAGGAGCGCCTCGTGGCCTTCCGCGCGCGGCATATGGGTGAGGATCTCCCTGACGTGCCCAAGCCCGTCCGCGGACGCCTCGGCGACATCCTCCAGCCCCTCGCCCAGATCCAGCGCCTCGTGGCGCCGGACTTCAGCGACGAGTTCCTCCGCCTCGCGCAAGCCTTCGAGCGCGAGCGCGCCATCGTGAAGGGCCAATCGCTGGAAGCCGCCGTCATCGTCGCCCTGCTGGCGCTGGAGGACGAGGTGAGCAACGGCGTCATCCCGCTCCGGCGAGTAGGGGCGCTGGTGAATAGCGACCGGCCGGAGCGGGAGCGAGTGACGGCGCGCCGCCTCGGGGAAGTCCTGCGGGCCTTGGGCATCAACACGCGGCGGACCAAGATCGGGACCGTGCTGTCGTACCAGCACTCCTACGTAGAGCTGCTCGCCCGTCGACAGGGCATAGAGTCTCTCGAGGCCGAAGGGGCGGTTGTGGAAGGGTAGTGTCACCCTTGCCGCCTCGCGCGAGGGTGCATGAGGTGAACAAGGTGAACGAGGTGAACGTTGTTGTGGTGCGTGTCTGCGGTCGGAGGGTGCTCGTGGGACTGCCCGTGCATAGCCCACAAACGTTCACCATGTGCACCACGTTCACCATGTTCACCCGCTGACCCCCTTCGACGCCCTTGCCCTCCTGCAGGACCCCCCTCCCCTCACTGCGAAACTCCACCGAGCTACAGACCCGCTCGGAGGCAATGCACATGGACACGTACCAGGAACCCGCGAAGACGCTGCCCGTGAGCGAGTGCGACGTCGTCGTCGCCGGAGGCGGCACGGGGGGCGTCGTGGCGGCGGTGGCGGCGGCGCGGCAGGGCGCAAGGACCACGCTGATCGAGGCGAAGGGCTACCCCGGCGGCACCGCCGTCGAGGGCGGCACCGCGCTGCACAGCTTCTACAACCTGTGGACGGCCTTCCCCGGCGTGCAGAAGCGGCAGGTGGTCCAGGGCATCCCGCAGGAGCTCATCGATCGCCTCGCCCGTGAGGGCGGCACCTCCGGACACGCCGAGATGGTGGCCGGGTTCGATTACGATGCCGTCTGCACCGCCATCGACACCGAGATCTACAAGCGCGTCGCCTTCGAGCTGCTCGAGGACGCCGGCGTCCTCGTGTGCGTGAACACGCTCCTCACCGGGGCCATCACGGACGGGCCCGCCGTCAAGGGAGTCACCGTGGAGAGCCGCTCGGGACGGGAGGCGGTGCTCGCCAAGTCCTTCGTGGACTGCACCGGGTACGGGGACCTGTGCGCCCATGCCGGGGCGGAGTACACGGAGCCCAACGACTACGCCGTGGCCAACAGCATCGGCGTGGCCGGCGTGGATGTGGAGAAGTACCACGAGTTCCTCAAAGCGCACGACGCAATCAAGGAATGCGCCATCGGTCGGCGGAGCGGCAAAGACGGCCAGATCGTCCGCCTGCACGCGAGGATGGGGAAGCTCCCGGACGCGCTCCGCCGCGCCGCGCGCGAGATCGGCATGGCCATGGTGATCACCACCGTCCATGACGACTACTTCATGTTCGTCAAGCTCAATGTGAAGATGCCCGTGAGCCCCACGGACAGGGATGCGGCCGCGAAGGCCGAGCTGGAGCTGCGCAGGCGCCAGGCCAAGGCCATCGATGTGATCAGGAAGCACATACCCGGCTGCGAGGGGGCGTTCATCACCCGGACGAGTCCGTCGCTGTGCATCCGGCGCGGCCGGCTGATCGCGTGCGACTACGACATCTCGCTCGAGGACGTGCTCCAGGCCCGGCACTTCGACGACGACGTCCTGTCCTACGGCTTCCACGACTCCGCCCCGCGGCTGCAGATACGGGACGGCGGCACGTACGGGGTGCCGTACCGGGCGCTGCGGGTGGCGGGCATCGACAACCTCCTGGCCACCGGCATGATGATCACGTCCAACCACGACGCGCACATGTCCACGAGGAACACCGTGTGCTGCATGGGCCAGGGGCAGGCTGCCGGCACGGCCGCGGCGCTGTGTGCCAAGAGGAGCTGCGGCACGCGCGAGCTGCCGTACGCGGAGCTGAGGCGGGCGCTCGAAGACGGCGGGGTGTACTTCGATGAGTAGCCGGCCCTAAAGCCGTTCCTCCGCCCGCCGGCCCAGCAGCGCCGCCGGGATGCAGCAGAGCGCGAACAGCACCCCGAAGCTCAGCAGCACCGTCTCGAATCCACCGGTGTGCACCTGCAGGATCCGGCTCGCGAGGATGGCCACCACGATCCCCAGGTCCCGCCACACGAACAGCGCGCCGTAGGCCAGCGGGCGGCGGCCGCGGTCGGCGGAGTCGCCGATGAGGGCCATTGCCGCGACCGGGATCCCCGCGTGCAGCCCGCCCATGAAGAGCGCCGCGAGGGCCACGGAGGCCGGGTGCTCGTAGATGACGCAGCCGATGAGCCCGGCGGCCGTGAGGCCGAAGCCAGCCAGGAAGACCCGGTGCCGGCCGAAGCGGTCGGAGAGGATCCCCCCGGCGAAGCTCACCACGAGCCGCGCCGCCGGGAAGCTCGCGAGCACGAAGGGCACGAGCCGCGCGCTGTGGCGGCCGCCGACGTACTCGTCCAGCGCCGCGATGAGCAGCCCGAAGCCAAGGCTCGACGTGAGCAGGAAGAAGCCGACGGTGGCGCCCTTCGCCGACAGCGCCATCCCGGCGAGCGCGCGCAGACTCGGCGTCTCCCGCGGGATGTCGCGCCGGGGCAGCCGCGTGAGCACCAGCACCGCGACGGCCGTGATGTTCACCGCGACCCAGCAGACGGTGAAGCCGCCGAAGCGGGTGCGCAGCATGCCCAGCAGCACCACGCCCACCAGGAAGCCCGCATGGGTCCCCCCATACAGGAAGCTGGACGCGGCGCCGTACCGCTCACGAGTATCCGTCACGTCGAGCATCCGCGTGCTGCTCCCGCTCCACACCGCCGCCGCGCCCCAGCCCCACACCACGGCCGCAATGACGAGCAGGGGATAACTGGTCGGCGCGAGGAGGACGCAGAAGATGAAGAGCAGATACGTCAGCGCCCCGAGCAGGATGCTCAGATGATCGGCCAGGCTCCGCAGGAGGTAGACATTGGCGACGCGGAAGAAGCTGAACGAGAGATAGACCGCCGCCAGCACCCACGCGCGCTTGACGGGCTCCCAGCCCGCGACCTCCTCGAGGTACGCCAGCAGGTACGTCTGCTGCGCCCCGGCCCCGGCGAAGAGGAAGAAGAAGGCGATGGGAAGGAGAAGGAGATCGATGGGGATGCGCTGTGTCGCGGGTGGAGCGCCGTGTTCGTCGGGCATGCGGGACCCATCGGGCACGCCTGAGAGGGGCAGCGTGCACGTCGGCGGAGTTTCCCTCACGCCGGTGACGGCACCTGCGCGGCAGGCGTGGCATGGCGACGCGCAGCATCCTCCCCGGGGAGGGAGCCGTCGTCCCCGCAACGAAGGGGCCGCAAGCGGCACTCACGACCACATCCACGTAGGTGACCACCCATGAAAGGCGTCGTCCTTGCCGGAGGACTCGGCACGCGGCTGTGGCCGATGACGAAGGTGATCAACAAGCACCTGCTCCCCGTGGGAGCGTACCCGATGATCTACTATCCCGTCGGCGCGCTCGTGGAGGCCGGGGTGCGTGATCTGATGATCGTCACCGGCGGCAACAACGCCGGGATGTTCCTCGAGCTGCTGGGGAACGGGTGCGACTTCGGGCTCGACCACATCAACTACACGCACCAGGCAACGCCGGCGGGCATCGCCGACGCGCTGCGGCTGACCGAGCACTTCGTCAACCGGGAGCGGTTCATCGTCATCCTCGGCGACAACGTCATCGGCGGCAGCATCCGGGAGCACGTGGAGGGCTTCGCGCGGCAGGAGAGCGGGGCGAAGATCCTGCTGGCGAGGGTGGACGACCCGAGCGATACGGGCGTCGCGGTGCTCGATGACGCGGGGCGGGTGACGAGCATCGTCGAGAAACCCACGGAGCACATCTCGGACCACGCGGTCATCGGGGCGTACATGTACGACGAGCTGGTGTGGGATATCCTCCCCGAGCTGACGCCGTCGGGCCGCGGGGAGCTGGAGATCACGGACGTCAACAACGCCTACCTGGAGCGCGGGCTGCTGACCGCCGAT
>JASFTE010000295.1:0-6330 GCA_050114035.1 Armatimonadota bacterium
GGAGCCGCTGAGCAACTACCAGATCACGCACATGGCGACGGTGAACGAGGGCCGCATCGTGGTCATCTCGACCCGGCGGGTGGAGGACGAGGTGCTGGGGAAGCCCAAGCCCGAGCAGGGGGCGCTGTTCTTCTTCGATACGGAGAAGCATGAGATCACAGGCAAGCTCGAGCCGGTGTTGCTGGCCAAGGGAGCCGGGGCGATCGTGGGCGTGGGCGGGAGCCGCGTGCTGGGTTGGACGGAGGACCCCGAGGACCCGAAGGCGAGCGTCCTGTACGCCGTGGACGTGAACGGGCCGAGGCAGGCGTTCAAGCGGGCGCTCCCGTATCCGCTGCCGGTGGGGATCGGCTCGAATCAGCAGGAGGCCTGGGACTTCCGCATGGGACCGGACGGCATGGTCTGGACGTTCATGGGCGGCGTGCTGGTGCGGATCGCCCCCAGGGACGGGGCCATCGAGCCCGTCGGGAATCCCGGCACGTCGGGGCGCATCGCCTTCTCGGGCGGCCGGGTGTACCTCGGTGGGACGACGGCCGTCCGCCGCATCAAGGAGGGAGCAGAGCCGCCGACGAGATAGAGGGCCGCGCGTTGTACGCGCCATTGGGAAGGAGCAATGCGGTGAAAGCGAACGCACAGGTGCGCCTGGCAGTCGTCGGCGGAGGCTTCGGCGCCGGTCAGCACTGGCACGAGCATCCGAGCTGCGAGGTGACAGCCGTCGCCGACCTGGTGGAGAGCCGGCGCGAGGGTCTCGCAGCGCGGTACGAGTGTGGGACCGTCTTCGCGTCGCTCGAGGAGATGCTCGGGGAGGGCTCGGAGGGCTTCGACGCCGTGGCGATCTTCACCGACGCGCCGAGCCACGCGGAGCACGCCATCGCCTGCATGGAGGCGGGCAAGCACGTCGTGAGCGCCTGCCCGGTGGCCCTGACGCTGGATGATTGCCGGAGGGTCAAGGAGTGCACGGAGAGGACCGGGCTGACGTACATGATGCACGAGTCGAGCTACTATCGCCAGCCGTGCATCGCCGCGCGGGAGCTGTACGAGGCGGGCGAGTTCGGGCGGATCGTGTTCTCGGAGGTGGAGTACTACCATCCCGGGATCGGCGCGGCGCATGACAGCCTGAGCCGGTGGCAGGGCAAGAAGTCCTGGCGCTTCGGCTACCCGCCGATGTTCTATCCGACGCATTCGCTGGGGCTTCTCGTGGGCGTCACCAGGGAGCGGATCGTGAAGGTCGCGTGCCAGGGGCAACTGGTAGGCGACGACTTTCCGGCCAGCGAGGAGAACGAGTACGGCAACCCGTTCAACAACGAAGTTGCGCTGGGCTACACCAACGAGGGCAACGTGTGCCGCTTTGCCGTGTGCTGGCAGATCGCGGGGCACGGCGAGCGGGGGCAGTGGCTGGGCGAGAAGATATCGTGCTACATGGCGACGGGCGCGGGCCAGAGCCAGGCGATGATGAAGCTGGATGGCGGGTACGAGCCGTGGGAGATTCCGAACTACTGGGAGAGCGACCGGCTGCCTGAACCCATGCGCCACCACAGCGGCCACGGGGGAAGCGCGGCGTTCCTGTGCGCGGAGTTCGTCAATGCGCTCCTCGAGGAGCGCGAACCAACGGTTGACGTGTACGAGTCTATCGCCATGACCGCCCCGGGGATCGTGGCCCACGAGTCGGCGGTCAGAGGCGGGGAGATGCTGGAGATACCGAGCTTCGACAAGGAGTGAGGGGCGCGATCATCGGCTTCGCAGTCGGTCTGCGAGCCGATGCAGCTCGAAGGTGAGCCAATTGAGTCGCACCTTCTGCTGGCCGTCGGCGGTCTCGGCGGCTTGGGCGATGCGGGGCGGAAGGTCTCTGGGAACGCGCCGATCCTTGAGGGCCGTGAGCACGTCAGTCGCCAGGTCGTGGCTGCCGTAGAGGTCTCCGACTGAGCGCTCGGCTATGGTTTCGGGCGTTGCGTTCAAGTTCTCAGCCAAGGCCGCGTAGACGTGGTAGTTCAGCTCGCTGGCGGGGACGAGGCTGCTGTCTTCCCCGTGGGTGCAGATCCCCTGGAAGCCGACCTGCTCGATCAGCGGGATCGAGTCGAAGAGGCGGGACACCTCCAGCGTGCCCCGAGGACTGCAGCCCCACCAGCCGGTGGCGAAGTGGATGTGGGCCATGTTCGTGGCCGTCGGCGGGTGGATGTTCGGCTCCATTGGCTCGGGCTTGTCCCAGCCGCGGCGGTCGCGCTGGAGCTCCGGGGCGAGCATCCAGCTCACGCCCCACTTGCAGATCACGTCGTCGGGGATGGCGCGGGCGAAGGCGGGTGGCTGCTCCATCATGCGCCGCGTGTAGCCGGTGTAGTGGTTGTAGGAGAGCCAGCAGTCCCCCTTGTGCCCGCGGACCTCGGCCACGATGGGCGGCAGGACCTCGGCCATGTCCTCGAGGCTGTCCCTCCGGTCTCGGCTGCCGGCAGACTGGCACCGGTCGCAGTGGCACACGCCGTAATCGCCGGTCTCGTAATGGATGGCATCCGGAGCGACCTCCTGCATGAGCCAGCGCATGGCCACCGCGTTCCACTCCACCATCTTCGGGTGCCTGGGGCAGGCGACGGAGCGCCGGGGGTTGCCGCCGCCGAGCATGGGATTGCCCTCTGCGTCGAGCGCCGCCAACTCCGGTTGCTCCGCGAGCAGATGGACGAGGCTGAACTCGTGGTCGCCCTCGTAGTAGACGCCGCCGTAGCAGCTCAAGCCGACGCCCGGCGCCACTCGCACGCCGTTCCTGCGGCCGTACTCGACCAGCCTCCTGAGGGCGGGCGCGCCGCCATGGGAATCCCTGAGGGCGCCCCAGATGATGAGGTGGTTGAGGCCGAGGCCGCTCATGAAGTCGACGAGCCGCGTGTAGTCCTCGATGAAGGCTTCGGGGGGCTTCTCGTACGGCTCGTGGCAGCCGGAGACGCGCGCGCCGGGCTGGCTGAGGTCCCAATTCGTGGAGTGGTCCCACGTGTAGAAGGTGCGGTAGTCGAAGTCGGGATCGGGCATGGTCCGGGCCCCTCGCGCCCGTCAATCGTCGGCCCTGACGTCATTGATGGTGAGCTCGTGGCGGATGGAGGAGATCTCGCCGTACAGCTCCGGCCGGCGGCTGAAGCGGTACAGCTCGCGCAGGTAGGCGGGCTCCGAGATGCCGCTGTGGCCTTCGCTGCGGAGCCGGTGGTCGAGGTCGATGGTGCCGACGACCAGACCCGCGTCCCAGGTTGGGTTGGAGGCGAACACGCGCCCGTTCGGCGCGAAGATGGCGCTGTAGCACTGGTACGAGTTGCGCATCACTGCCGACACCACGAACACCGCGTTGTCCACCGCGCGGGCGCGGGCCACGAGCTCCCAGATCGCCTCGCCCCGCGCGTCGGACATGGTGGGATAGAAGATGACCTCGGCACCCTTGAGGGCCAGGATGCGGGCGTGCTCGGGGAAGTAGGCGTCGTAGCAGATCATCATCCCCACCGTGCCGAAGTCCATCTCGAGCAAGGGGAACTCGTCGCCGGCGAGGCGGCCGCCCCGGGCCGCGAGGGGAGTGATGTGCACCTTGCGGTACGTGCCGATGAGCTTCCCATCGCGACCGATGAAGACGCCGGTGTTGTAGACGCCCTCGGGCGCCTGCTCGAACTGCCAGCCGATGACGTTGATCCCATGGCGCTTCGCCCGTTCGGACCAGAGGCGAAAGCTCGGCCCGTCCAGGGGCTCGACGCGGTTGACATCGTCGCCGGACACGCCCTGGCTCGTGCAGCACTCCGGGAACACGACGACATCGGCGCCGCGGCCGGCGGCCTCGTCGATGGCCTCGGCGCAGAGCAACCGATTGGCTTCCGAGGTGGTGGGTCGAGGCAAGTCGCGCGTGTTGATCTGTAGGGATGCAATCGTGACGTTACGGGGCATAGTTGGCTCCGATCTCCAGGCTGACCATCCGCGGCATATCCGCGCCGGCGACGTCGATGGTGTACGCCTGCGGCGATGTGGTGATGGTCTCCGTGTGGATCCTGAGGGCATCGCCCTCCTGCCAGGCATACGTTAGCGTGAACGTCCTGCCCTCGAGCGACCCGTCAGCCCCGACCGACACTTCATTCCTGCCGCCGACGAGGTAGGGCCGGGCGAACATGTTGTGCTGGAATATGGTGTCGATCCCCAAGTCGTTGATGCCGGCGTTGTTGACGTCGCCGGAGGTCGCGCACTCTACCTTGAACTGCAGGTCGCGCAGGCCGCGGATCGCTCCCTCCAGCCGCACCGTTGCCGCGACCTTGCCCGCCGGAGCCTTGATGTCGGCGGCGTCCCACAGCTTGACGCCCTCCCCCTCGTCGCGCGTCGGCTCGAGGAGCGAGATGCGGCCGACGTCATCGGCGGTCGCCCGCTGGAACTCGACCTGGAGCACGCCGCCGGTGTAGACGTGCGGGGTGCGCACCGCCACGATCAGATGCGACACCTTGCCAGCCTCTCGCACACGCACGGAGGGCTGGCGACGGTCGCCGTCCGGGGGGAGCACGAACGTGTTGGCCGCGAGATCGGCGATTGTCCGCCCGTCGCTGAGATCCGGGTGGTAGGTATGCCGGCCGTTGGCCGCGTACCGGCCGGTCCGCACCCCCTGGATCGCCTTGAGGTACGGGTGCCAGAATCTGTAGTTGGGATCCCGGCGCTCGGCCCGCTCGCCGCAGATGTGATGCGGCGGGAGCTGGTCCCGAGTGACGCAGTAGGCCCTCGGCTCATCGCCGGGCTCAAGGACCGTGCAGTATGCCTGGTCGGGGATGGTATCCCAGAGGTACACGACCTTCTCGCCCCGGCGGAGCGTGATGCGGGGCTCGTACCGGGAGGGCGAGGGCCCGCCCCACTGCCAGGGCTTTGCCACCGGGGCCGAGCTCGCCATGAAGGTGACGTCGTCAATCTGGTCCGCGCACTCCCTGATGTATTGCGGATTGTGCTTGGAGAAGGCAGCGGCATCGTCCCTGAGAACGGTCCTGCAGGGGACCATGGCGGGGCAGGCGCGCTTCTCCGCCATTGCGCGCGTCAGCAGCGTCGGGTCCTCGGCGATGTCCTGGAGCGAGGCGATCCCCCTGCCATCGCGCCTGAAGACATAGGCGCCGATCAGTGCGTCGAACCAGCGGTGTGCGCCGTGGTACTCGGCCTGCATGGTGGCATGTCCCGGCACGGACCAGACGCCGCCCTTGATCCCCGCCTCCTGCCACAGGTGCACCGTCAGCAGCGCCTGCTGCGAGCAGAAGGAGTAGCCGTACGTGTTGATCAGGTGCAGCGTATCGTGGACATCGCGGCGGCTGGGACGGTTGGGGTAGTGGAACATGAGCCGGCGGACGAAGTCGAACAGCGCGATGGCTTTCTCCCGATCGGTGGCGAGTCCGGCGCAGACGTCGGCGACGATGGACGAGGTGGTGCTGCAGTCGATCGATCGGTCCGTGGTCACTTTGACAGAGAGCGCATCCGCCTGCACGGGGCACACCTCAAGCAGAGCGAGTGCGGCAACGGCCAGGCACAGCCGCGCCGCGGCGCAGCCGCTCGGCCGCCTGGAGGCAACTGTTCGGAGAGCGATGGTAGACATCGTCGTCGCGGCGCCTCAGGGCAGGCTATCCA
Organism: Armatimonadota bacterium; assembly: GCA_050114035.1. Classification (GTDB taxonomy): domain Bacteria; phylum Armatimonadota; class Zipacnadia; order JAUWAU01; family JAUWAU01; genus JAUWAU01. The sequence continues at coordinate 5,599 of JASFTE010000295.1, forward strand.
GCGATGCTCTTGGCGTGAAGCAGCTCCCCGGCCTTGATGCGCACGGCATCCCACGCCTCGGGATCGTGTTGCCAGATGTCGGTGTTCTCCCAGTTGGCTTTGCCGAAGGGGACGGCCGTCACGATAGAGCCGGCGAGGGTATCGGCCTCCTCGCGCCTGCCGGCCTGCTCCAGCAGCCAGAAGTACTCGTAGTCCTGGAAGCCGCGGCGGTGGGCCTTGAGGCGAATGCTGGCGATGGGGCGCCCCGAGCCGTCCAGCTCGCCGCGGTAGATCAGCAGGCCGCTGCCGTTGTACTCCTTGCCGCCGTAGCGGCAGTTCATCGCCCGGGTCCAGGCCGGGTCGAAGGGCTGCGCGAGCCGTTTGAGCTGGCCCTCGTCATCGTACAGGGCATCGAACTCCCACTCGCAGTAGCCGCTCCGGACCTTCCACGCGGCCCAGCCCACGCCGCGGCACGTGAGCAAGTCCAGATCGGTGAACGTGTTGGAGCCGCAGGCGGAGTTGCCGCGCCGCTCGTAGACCATGGGGCCGTAGAACCACGTCTCGACACCCTTGCCCCTGAAGTTCGCCATCTTCTGGGCGTCGAAGCCGGCAGTGTGGCACACCCACAGATCCACGAAGGGATGCAGCCTGTCCATCGCGCGCCGACTGTAGCCGCCGTCGATGCGGTACTGGAACCAGTCGTCCCCCAGCCCTCTGCGCAGGAGCTTGCAGTAGTAGATCATCTTCTCGTAC
>JASFTE010000296.1:0-6313 GCA_050114035.1 Armatimonadota bacterium
TCCTGTCCCCCAGGCCTGCCCGGTTCAAGCCGTGCTGCCGGCTGGCAGGCCGTAAAGCCCGACCGCATTCTCCCGCAGCATCTGCCGAATCAGCGACACCGCGGCCTCTTCGCTCAGGAAGTCCCGCTCCACCTTCTGCGCCAGCACGTCCGCGATGCACGAGCGCGCCATCACCAGGTGCCCGTGGATCATCTCCGGCCAGCGCACGTCCGAGCCGAAGCCCAGTATCCGATCCCCGGGCACGAGATCGATCCACTCGCTCAGGCTCTGCCGGCTGCCCTCCATCGTGATCACGTACATCCACGCCATGTTCAGCCACACGTTCGCCGAGTGCTTCGCCAGCATCCCGATATGTCGGCTGTACGGGTACCCGGCGTGGAACAGATCGAACTGCGTCGAGCGGTTCGCGTGGATCAGCGGGACCAGATGCAGCGGGTTGGACTCCGGCACGTTGCCCCAGTTGCCCTGCACGCCCGTGTGGATCTGGAACATCTGCCCCAGCTCGCCGGCCACTCGCGCCAGGAAGAAGATGACGTGATCCTCGAGCTGCTTGCGCTCCGCCCACGCCAGCTCCTCGCCCGCCAGCGTCTTCTCGAAGACCCGCGCGGCCACCGACTCCGGCACATCCTCCGAGTGCAGCGTCCGCCGGTAGGCGTGCGCGAGCTTTATCCCCACCGAGCCGCGCTCCCTGTACTGCTCGATGAGCGCCAGCAGCGCCGCCTTGAGCTGGTACAGGCTCGTGATGGAGCAGTCCAGGTGCTTCTCCAGCGACTCCCGCGCCTCGGCATCGTGCATCTCCAGCGCCCGCTCCATCCGCAGCGTGCACGTGAAGTACTCCGGCTCCCAGTCCTCGAACCACGGGACGTTGCGGATCTGCGTCTCCAGGTTGCAGACCTCGTTGGTGACGTGCTCGTACTAGCCGTCGTCGTCCGTGCGCTCAACTATGCATTCGTTGAGCGCCTCCCAGTTGTCGTCGGTCAGCTCCTGCCCCTCGAACCCGAACACCTCGCGGTACGTCACGATGTTGTGCCGCCAGTACGACACGTTGCGGCAGCGATCGAGCACGCCCCGCAGCCGCTCCCAGCGCTCCCCGTCCGACTTGGCCCCCTTGTAGAGCTGCCCCGACCCCGCGCCCGTCGCGTTGTCGATCTCCCGCGCGAAGTACGCCATCATGGTGAACAGGCTGCGCTCCTCGATCTCGTAGTACTCGCGCCGCAGCGCCGTGTGCGAATGGCAGTCCACGGTGCGGATGGATTTCATCTCGTCCAGCAGACGTTCTCGCAGGCTGTTACTCATGGCGATCCCTCGGTTCCTTGAGAACGGCGGCGGCGTCCGGTTTCGCCACGGTAGTTCGGAATCCCTCGAATTCGACGCTCACGGTGCTCAGGGATGTGCTAAACTGCGTACCAACACGATCCTCATCGGGAGTGACAGCCATGCGGAATCGAAGTAACAGCCGTCGCCTCCTCAGCCTCACGATTGGCCTTCTCGTCGTCGCGGCAGCCTCGGCGGCCGCGCAGCGGCAGGAGCGGCCGAGCCGAGACCAGTGGCAGCAACCGGCGCAAGTGATGGCCGAGCTGCACCTCAGGCCCGGCAACGTCGTGGCAGACGTAGGGTGCGGCCGAGGCTACTTCCTGTTCCGCTTCGCCGAGGCGGTGGGCGATGAGGGGAAGGTACTGGGCGTGGACATCAGCGAGCGCGCCCTCGACGCCGCCAGGGAGCGGGCGCAGGAGCAGGACGTGACCAACGTCGAGTTCGTCCTCTCGGAGCCCACGGACACGAAGCTCCAGCCCGACTCCGTGGACGTGGCCTGCATCTGCATGGTGCTCCATCACGTCCCCACGGATCAGCAGCAGCCGCTGCTGGGAAGCGTCGCCAAGTCCCTCAAGCCGGGCGGCTACCTCTACGTCATCGACGTGAAGCAGGGTGTGGAGACTCCGTTCCGCTGGCACGGCGAGCAGTTGCCCCGGGAGGAGCTCACACAGAAGGCGACCGCCGCCGGCCTGACGCTGAACGCCGACTTCTACTGCCTCCGGTACCAGTACTTCATTCGGTTCATGAAGCCGGAACCAGAGGAGTAGAGGCTGGCACAAGAGCTGAGGCCCGCTCCTCCGGCTCCCGCGGCGCCGCTCACGCAGGTTTCCCACTTCACGGCGCTGAAACCGTGTGGCAGACTGCGCGCGTGAGCGACGAATGCCCTACCGAATCTCCACACACGCCGACGCCGGCGACATCATTGACCAGCTCGTTGAGCTCGGACGGGCCGCCTTCGCCCAGTACGAGGGCGCGCCGAGCATGGACGCCGAGGCCAAGCGCTGGTTCCTCAGCCGACCCGGCTGCGAGCCCGGCCGCTGCCTCGTTGCGCTCGACGGCAGCGCGGTCGTCGCCAACGTCATCGTGACCGTCCAGGACGTCCGGCTCGGCGGCGAGCTGCTGCGCTGCGGCATCGTGGACGGCGTCGCCACCCACCCGGCGCACCAGCGCAAAGGCCTCGCACGCGAGCTCATGACTCGCGCGCACGAGGCCATGGTCGCCGACGCCCTCGACGCCGCGCTGCTGTATACGAACCCGGATGGCCACGCCTATCGGTTCTACGAGAAGCTCGGCTACGTCACCCGCGCTCGGCTCGCCCTCCTCGTCGGCGATAGGCCCGGCAGCGCGCCGCCCCCGGGCATGCGCGAGATGAGGCCGGACGACGCGCCGGAGATTCGGGACCTGGTCAACTCCGCCCACGCCGGCCACGACGGCTTCGCGCCCACCGACGACGCGCTCTGGCGCTGGCACCGGATCGACCGCCCGGCGAACAGACCGGCCCACACGCGCGTCATAGCGGATGGAGGGCGGATCTCCGCCACCGCCGCCTTCGGCGACATGGAGATCCTGCTGGACGCCGAGCGAAAGCGGCTGTCCGTGGCCTTCGACCTCGCCGGGCCCGACGCCATCGAGCTTCTGGGCGCCGCGCCCACGAGCGACGTGGCCCTTCTGCTCGACGAGCGCGCGCCCGAGGTGCAGCGCTGCCTCGATATGGGACTCCAGCGCCGTGTCGGCGAGGCGGCCATGGTGCTTCCCTTCACCGACCGCGCCCGTGCGGCACTCGAGCGCCCGCCGCGCCCGTGGTACGTCATGGTGGAATCGGTGGTGGGCGTGTAGCAGCACGAGGCCGCGCAGGCGATTGTCCAGTTTCTGCAGAAACACTCCGACGCACTCGGTGGTTAGTGGTAAGGGAGGGGTGCGGGTGGCCGGGTCAAGGTGACACCCATGACGAGCAGTCCAAGGCGTACTGCCCTTGTTCTGATGATCGCCGCGACATGCGCGCTGCGACTGGGTGATCTCCCGGCCGGCGCCGCCGCCGCGCTGCCCCAGAAGGCGCAGGACTACATCAAGCTCCGCGCCAAGACGCAGGCCGTCGTCGGCCTCCGGCTGGCGCAGGCGCGCGCCCAGCTCAAGGAGCTCCGCGGCAAGGTCCTGGAGATGTCCGGCACGATCAACGGCACCATGTCGCGCCAGGGCGATAGCATCGAGGGCAAGAAGCTCATCAGCTTCCTGCTCAACGACGGCCATGGGGGCAGCGCCATCATCCAATGCACCGAGGGCGTTCCGGAGGTCAAGCCCCGCAACAAAGTGCGCGTGCTCGTGCGGCTCGACCCCGATGCCGACAAGCTCGACTTCACCCCCATGCTCGCCATCGTCCGCGAGGCCGACCTCCCCGAGCAGTGGCGCCGGCAGGAGCAGCGAGCGACCGCCCCTCTCCCGGGGGCATCCGCGAAGGCGACGCCCGCCAACGTCGGCCCTCGCACGCTCACCACGGTCATCACCCCGGCGATGCCCGCCGGTGTCGAGCACGTCGGGCCCGGCACTGCCCTGCCCCTCGGCACGCCGGACTTTGAGCAAAAGGTCGCCATCTACGCCAATCTCATCAAGCTGTTCAACGCCGAGCTCACCGACGCCCAGCGCGACCTCATCGCCCGCTGCCTCCTCCACTACAGCCCCCGGTTCGACCTCGACCACCGGCTCGTGTTCGCCATGGTGGCGGCCGAGTCGCGCTTCAACCCGCTCGCCACATCGCCCAAGGGCGCCATGGGCCTGGGGCAGCTCATGCCCGGCACCGCCGCCGGCCTCGGCGTCACGGACGCTTACGACATCGAGCAGAACCTGCGCGGCTCGATGCAGTACCTCTCCACACAGATGCACCGCTATGCCGACCGCTCCAACTACGACATGTTCTGCTTGGGCATGGCCTCCTACAACGCCGGCCCCAACCGCGTCGCCAACGCCGGCGGAGTGCCCAACATCCCCGAGACCATCCGCTACGTCAACCGCGTGGCGAAGCTGTTCAAAGAGCTGCACGACAAGGGCTACCCGTAGAAGGACAGCGCTCAGTGGTTGCTCGGCAGTCGGCGTCGGCACGAGCCGGACGGCTGATGCTCAAACCGTTGCCGACCACTGACCACTGACTACTGCCGTACCCGGGAGGTGGCCAGCCGTGGCCGACCAGAAGTGGGAGTACAGAATCATCGAGGGATCGCAGGAGAGCGTCCAGCGGCTCGTGAACGAGAATGCCGCCGAGGGCTGGGAGCTGGAACGCATGAGCTGCGTGCCCGGCACTCGCGGCGAATCGCACATCGTCATCGTCATGCGCCGCCCGCCGCAGGAGTAGGCGCCGCGCCGCTTCGCCCTCCGGCAGACCCTAGACCTCCACCAGATCGATCTGCTCCTGGTCGTTCGTCCCGAGCCCGAGGCTGGCCGCGCTCTCGAGCTGCCGCGGTGCCCGGTTCGCCTCCGCCAGCGTCGGCAGCCCCACCGCCGCGCGCCGCTCCTCTAGGATCTGCCAGCCCCACTGGTCCAGCGCCACGGGATCCTGCCCCACCAGCATCCCCCTGTACGGCCACGTGTGCTCCGGTCGCGCCCGCGGGCCGCCATTGGCCACGGGCAGCAGCGCGTCGCAGACTATCAGCCGGCTCTTCTGCCGCACCACGCCCAGGGAGTTGAAGTCCGCGATGTACGGATCGCAGTGGTTGCCGTGGTGCTTGTTCGGGTTGTCGAAAGACCCGTAGTGGTTCTTCATGGACACCGTGATGCCCGATATGCCGTGATCCTTGAGGATCGGCACGTTCACCAGCGCATCGATGTCCTCCGTCAGGATCTTCGTCAGCCGCCCGTTGAAGCTCCGATGCTTCGTGGCCTCCGGCTCATAGGCGCCGTCCGTGCCGTAGCAGCGCGGCCCGGGCCCATCCCGCTTGATCTCGTAGCCCGACTTCAGCAGGTCCTTGTCCGCGCGATCCCACACGATGATGTTGTCTGGCTTTACGCCGCCGGCGATCAGCCCCGCCACCACCGCCGAGGTGACCTCCGGGTGGGTCGAGGCGCCGATCCCGAACAGGCAGTTGATCTTCACACCCACCACCTCGTCCGCCGAGAACAGACTGCCCCACGCATCCCTCGCGGTGTCCGCTCCCGTCAGCTTCAGCATCGCCCCCTCGAGCATCTCCGCCGCGACGCTCGCGTCGATCTGCCCACCCAGCACCGAGCGGTCGTGCTTCGCCAGGACGAGCTGGGACTTCCCCGCGGGAGTCGGCGGTGGTGTCGGCGGCGGCGGGTTCTGAGACTGCGCCACGCGGGTGTCGCACCCGGAGAAGCTGGCGGCGGTCAGCCCCGCACCCAGTCCCGTCGCTCGCCTGATGAACTGCCGTCGGTCCAGCTTCCGCCTGTCGTTCGCCATCGGGATGCCTCCGTCTGTGCTGCACATCAGCCCCCGCCGCACACAGAGCGACAGCATACCAGGACCGGCACTGAGGTTCAAGGGTCCGCGGCGTGGATTCGGGCCAGTCACGCCCGCCGCGCCACCCTCGACGTCCCCGCCGTCGCCCCCGGCATCCCGGCGGGCCCCCCCCGGCAACAACGCGATGGTGAAGCGTTGCTCACACACGTGCCTGCAGTTGGCCCCACGAGCCCTCCGGGTGGACTGCCCCGGGCGCGGAAAAAAAAGACCGGGAGCAGGAGGAACGAGGCCGCATCCGGCGAATATGTATAGAGGTATATCTGTATATATGGGCATTATAGACATTGGATGTCCACACCAGTCGGCCACGGGCCGGCACCTATGGGAGGGTATCAGCTATGAGACGAGACGGCTTCACCCTGATTGAATTGCTGGTCGTGATCGCTATCATCGCAATTCTTGCGGCGATATTATTCCCGGTGTTCGCGAAGGCGCGCGAGAAGGCGAGGCAGACGAGCTGTCTGTCGAACATCAAGCAGTTGGGCCTGGCCTGCCAGGCGTACAGTACAGACTGGAACGAGGAGTTCCCGTTTG
>JASFTE010000297.1:0-6279 GCA_050114035.1 Armatimonadota bacterium
CCCGGCGCACCAAGTGCCTGAGCAACGTGAAGCAACTGGTGATGGCGTTCACGATGTACGCCGATGATCACGATGAGGTGTTCCCCATCTGGTGCATGGACTATCCGTGGCTGAGCGGCCTCAGCGATGGCACGGGGAATACGTGGGACACGGTGATCTTCCCATACTACCGCAACAGCGAGATGCTGTACTGCCCGAGCAACGCCATGTCCAAGACGAACTCCGCGTGGACCGGCTCCCAGATGCTCCGCGGCTACGCCATGGCGGGGTACACTGCCGGAAGCGACACGGGCACGTACGCAACGCCCGAGTACCTGTCGGAGTTTCCGGCGCCCTCGCGGACGGTGCTGATATTCGAGAAAGGTGGGGCGCCCAAGGGGTTCTACGCCGACGCCAAAGCGGAGCACTACTTCCAGCAGGGCCTGCAGCGATGCCTGAGGGACACGCCCGACCAGGGCGGCTCGTACGAGTGGTGCCAGAGCTACACGGACCGCACGTGGCACACGAGCTGCAAGGTCTTCGGCTTCGTGGACGGGCACGCCGCGTCCAGCCCCGTCCGGGCCGGTCCCTTCGTGGAAGACCAGACGCCCCGGGGCAAGGCCGGCTACTGCAAGAACTGGCAAGACTGGCCCGAGCCGCGATGAGGCGCGCGCGCGCGGCGCTGGCATCTGTGATGAGCAGTGGCAGGAGGTGTGGAGGCATGTCGGTGCCATCGAGACGGCGAGTGGGAACGGTGTGGGTGGTTCTCGGGCTCCTTGCGATGCTGGGCAGCGACTCCCTGGCGCTCGCTCAGCGCCGCCCCCCGCAGCTCCGGCCGCGGCCGCGGCTGGGCCGCGACAAGGCGCTTGACGTGCTGGCCGTGGCCACGCCGCCCCCGGGCATGAAGCCTGAGGAGATGGCGGTGCTGGACTTCGACAAGTCCATCGGCTTCTTCCAGGGCTGGGATGCCAAGGCGGCCGTGCTCTGCATCAAGGATGACGAGCTGAAGTTCCCCGGCGAGCGCGCTCCCATCTTCATCTTCGTCTCCGCTCTGGATCTGAGCCAGTTCGACGGGGCCTTCGGCGGCCTGAGGCGGGGCATCTACGTCGCGGTTGGATCCGGCAGCGGTGACGTCATCACCATCTACAAGTTCCGCCAGCACAAGACGCCGCTGCGGAAGGTCACCACGAAGAAACAGGAGTTGTCCCGGGAGTTCCCCGAGCCCCGGTACGTCGTCTCGCCGACGCGCGACGGCACGTTCAAGCTCCACATGTACGTGGGGAAACACCGCTACGAGTGGACGCTGCTTGAGCCCAAGAGCGACACGAAGACCGAGACGTCCCCTTCCAGACGACCCAGCGGCTAGATGTCGATGGGATAGCGCCCCGCCTCGTGGGTCTCCGCCACCATGGCCCGGAAGTTCCCCGGCTTCGCCGACACCATGACGCTGTGACTGCTGCCCATGATGAAGCCGCCGCCGGGGTCCCAGGCATTCCTGCCTGCGCGGCTGTCCTCCCGCAGGGGCGCTGCGGAACGCGCAGACAAGGGCAGAGGAGGATGCTAGAATGGCGGCGAAGCTGCGCAGACTGGCGCGCGAGGGTGTGAGACCGATGCGCAGAGCGGGTGCAGCGTTGATCGCGGTGGTGTTGCTGGCCATTGCCGGCGCGTGCGTGAAGCGCGATCCCGCGCCGCCCGCCGGCGACGTCAATGCTGCCGAGGCCGCCGAGGCCTCCCAGCCGAAGCCCGACGCGGAGGACAAATGGGCCGAGCAGCGCCGGCGGATGGTCGAGACCCAGATACAGGCCAAGGGCATCTGGGACCTGCGCACGCCGGTCACCGACAAGCGCGTGATCCGGGCGATGCTCCGGGTGCCGCGGCACGAGTTCGTCCCGGAGGCGCTTCGGTTCCTGGCGTATGCCGACCGGCCGCTGGACATTGGCGAAGGCCAAACGATCTCGCAGCCATACATCGTCGCCTTCATGACGGAGCAGCTCAAGCTGAAGCCCAAGGACAAGGTGCTCGAGATCGGCACCGGCTCCGGGTACCAGGCCGCCGTGCTGGCCGAGATCGTGAAACAGGTGTATACCATCGAGATCGTCGAGCCTCTGGGCAAGCGGGCAATGGCGACGCTCAAGAGGCTGGAGTACAAGAACGTTGCCACGAAGATCGGCGACGGGTATCGCGGCTGGCCCGAACACGCGCCCTTCGATGCGATCATCGTCACCTGTGCGCCCGAGCAGATCCCACAGCCGCTCCAGGACCAGCTCAAGGAGGGCGGGCGGATGATCATCCCCGTCGGCGAGCTCTGGGCGCAGGAGCTGTACCTACTCGAGAAGCGCAAAGGCGAGATCACGCGAACGGCCGTCCTCCCGGTGGCCTTCGTGCCCATGACCGGCGAGGCCCAACGCAAAGGCGAGGCCCCGTAGCCCCCGCGCCGCCGGTCGCGGCCAGGCCATCCGGTCAGTAGCGCTCCATGGAGACTCAACACCGACGGCCCCCAATCGGCCACATCGTGTTCACCGCCATCATCGGCGTCCTCCTCGTCCTCAACTGGCGCGGCATCTTCACGTCCCTGTACGGCGTGGACACTGCCATTCTCCTCACTCTCATCGGCGGCCACAGGATCCTCTTCGACGCGCTCGCGTCCCTGCTCAGACGCGAGATATCCGTGGACCTGGCCATCGCCATCGCCGCGGTGGCGGCGCTGGCCATCGGCGAGTACCTGGCGGCCGCCGAGGTTATCTTCATCATGCTCATCGGCGAGAGCCTCGAGAGCTTCGCCGTGAGCCGCACGCGCGTGTCCATCGAGCGCCTGCTGGATCTGTCGCCGCGCATGGCCACGGTGCGGCGCGACGGTGAGGAGCAGGAGATCCCCGCCGACCAGGTCCGCCCCGGCGACATGGTCATCGTCCGCCCGGGGCAGCGCATCCCGGTTGACGGCGTCGTCGCGGCCGGGAGCTCGTCGGTGAACGAGAGCACCATCACCGGGGAGTCCATGCCCGCGGACAAGCACCCGGGCGATGACGTGTACACGGGGACGGTCAACGAGCTGGGCGCCCTGGAGATCGAGGCGCAGCGCGTGGGCGAGGACACGACGCTCGCCAGGATCATCCACCTGGTCGAGGAGGCCCAGGAGCAGCGCGCTCCGGCCCAGCGCCTCGCGGACCGCTATGCCACGTACTTCGTGCCCATCGTCATCGTCGCCGCCGCGGTCACACTCCTCGCCACGCGAGACATGCTCCGCGCCGTCTCGGTGCTCATCATCGCCTGCCCGTGCGCCCTCGTGCTGGCCACGCCGACAGCCGTGGTCGCGGGCATCGGCTGGCTCGCCCGGCGAGGCATCCTCGTCAAGGGCGGCGCCGTCCTGGAGCAGGTGGGCCGCATTGACGCGCTGCTGCTGGACAAGACCGGGACCGTCACCCAGGGGCGCCTCGAGCTCGTGGATGTGCTGGCCTTCGGCCGGGAGACGGCGGACAGTGTCCTGCAGCTCGCCGCCGCGGCCGAGTCTCACTCCGAGCACCTCATCGCGCGGCTCATAGCGGACGAGGCTGGGGCGCGATCTCTGCCCGTGGACACAGCGGCTGAGTTCAGCGCCCGACCGGGACTCGGCGTCGAGGCCACGGTGGACGATAGACGCGTGCTGGTGGGCAACCGGCAGCTCGTGGCGCAGGCCGGTATCGTTGTATCCACTGATGCGGCCGACACAATCGGGCAGCACGAGGAGCGCGGGCGCACGGTGGTGCTGGTGGCTTCCGGGGAGACGCTCGTCGGCGCCGTGGCCGTGCGCGATGCCCCGCGCGCGGGCGCCCGCGACACCATCGACCGGCTTCGTGCGCTTGGGCTGGCGGACATCGGCCTCGTGACGGGCGACAACCAGCGCGTGGCCCAGGCCGTTGCCGGCGAGGTCGGGATCGCCGATGTGGGTTCCGAGCTGCTGCCCGACGGCAAGGTGGAGAGGGTCCGTGAGCTGCAGGGCCGCGGACGCACGGTGGCGATGATCGGCGACGGCGTGAACGACGCGCCGTCGCTCGCGGCCGCCGACGTCGGGATCGCCATGGGCGCCATCGGCACCGACGTCACCGTCGAGGCCGCCGACGTGGTGCTCATCGCCGACGAGCTGCCCCGCCTCGCCGATCTGGTGGAGATGAGCCGGCGCGCACTGCGCACCATCCGACAGAACATCCTGTACTTCGCGATCATCTTCAACCTCGCGGCGGTAATGGCCGCCGCCTTCGGCTACGCCAGGCCGGTGGTGGCCGCCGTCGTGCACCAGGTGTCATCGCTGCTGGTCGTGTGCAACTCGCTGCGGCTGCTCACGGCGCAAGCGAGGGCTCCGCGCTTCGTCGCACGGTTGCGCGAGGGCATCTCAGTGCCGCTCGCCGCGGCCGGCGGGCAGCTCGGCCGAATCCACTGGCGCCCGGGGTGGGAGTGGCTTCGCGAGCACCGCCGCCCCGTCGGGGAGTGGGCCGTCGCCCTGGCTCTCGCGCTCTATGCGCTCTCAGGCGTCTTCATCGTGCGGCCCGGCGAAGTCGGCGTCGTCAAAGTCTTCGGTCGACTCGCGCAGTCGGCGGCGCGCAGCGAGGGGCTTCGCTATCGCCCGCCCTGGCCCATGGGCAGCATGACGAAGGTGCAGGTCACTCGGGCCCGCATGGTGGGCATCGGCTTCCGCCTCCGCTCCAAGGCAGAGGCCGCAGAGACCGGCGTGCCCGCGTACGAGTGGAACATCCAGCACCGTGCCGGGCGGTATGAGAGGCGCCCCGAGGAGGGCCTGCAGTTCACTGGCGATCACAATCTCGTGGAGGTGAACGCCGCCGTCCACTACACGATACGCGATCCCGTCGCATACTTGCTCAGCGCCTCGGAGCCCGAGCGCGTGCTGCAGGGCGCGGCCGAGTCGGCCCTGCGCAGCGTCGTGGCCACGCGCACGCTGGACGATGTGCTCGTGGGTCGCCGGGCGCAGATCGAGGGGGCGGTGCTCCAGGCCCTGCGCGCCCTGGTCCGGCGGCACAGGACGGGGATCGAAGTGCGCACCGTTCGCCTCCAGGACGTCCATCCGCCGCTGGAGGTGGTGGACGCATTCCGGGACGTCTCGAGCGCCGAGGAGGACAAGGCGCGCCTCGTCAACGAGGCCCATGCCTACGCCAACGACGTGCTCCCGAAGGCGCGGGGGCAGAAGGACGCCGACATCACTGCGGCCGAAGCGTATGCCGCCGCGGGGGTGGACCGAGCCCACGGAGCCGCCGCGCGGTTCGTGCCCGTGGCGGAGGCCCAGCGTGTCGGTCCCTCAGTGACTGGGCTGCGGCTGTACCTGGAGACGATCGAGCAGTCGATGGCCGATCTCAAGAAGGTCATCGTGGACCCGCGGCAGCGCGGCCGGCGGCAGATGATCTTCCTGGACTCCAGGGGACTCAGGATCATGCCGGGCGGGCCGGAGGAGCCACCGACTGCGCCGTCTGCCGAGGCGCTCCCGCCGGAGCCCGATGAGGAGTTGCCGGCGCAGCCCCCGTCGGGCGGCTCGCCTGAAGCAGAGGCGCCGCCGCCGGAATGAGGCCGGCACGCGCCGCACACGACTGGAAGAGGGTGTATGCCGCATGATAGGACGGAACTGGCGCACCATCCTCGGGGTCGTTGTCCTTGTGCTGCTGGTCTGGCGGACTCTATTCGCCGTGGACGAGACGCACCACGTCATCGTCACGCAGTTCGGCAGGCCGGTGCGGCAGATCGTGGACAGCCCGGGGCTTCACTGCAAGCTCCCGTACCAGTCCCTCGTCCGGTTTGACAACCGTCTGCTCCTGTACGATCCGACCGCCTCCGAGTTCCTCACCAAGGACAAGAAGAACGTGCTCATCGACACGTTCGTGGCCTGGCGCATCAGCGATCCGCTCCTGTTCCTGCAGGCAGTGACCAACGCCGCCGGGGCTGAGCCGCGGCTGCACGAGATGGTCTTCGCCGAGCTCTCGGCCGCCCTCGGCAAGTACCCTCTCGACGCTCTCGTCTCCAGCGAGGCCCCGGTGCAGACCGAGCAGATCATGCGGGCGGTGCAGCACAACTGCTCGGAGGGGCGGGCCGCGTCCGCCACGGAGGAGAGCCGCCCGGGCCTGTCGGAGTACGGCATCGAGATCGCCGACGTGCGCATCAAGCGCATCAACCTCCCCGAGCAGAACAAGCAGAGCTTGTTCGACCGCATGCGGGCCGAGCGCCAGCGCGACGCGAAGCGGTACCGTGCCGAGGGCGAGCAGGAGGCGCTCAAGATCCGCGCCGACGCCGACAAGCAGCGCGAGACGATCCTCTCGGAGGCGT
>JASFTE010000298.1:0-6259 GCA_050114035.1 Armatimonadota bacterium
GCGGGACGGCGTGGACTTCGAGCCCGCCAGGCCCGTGATGCTCTTCGGGCACCACTTCACGGGCATCTCGGGGGCCGGGCCTATTGTGGGGCCCATCCTCGCCGTGGCCTACTTCGGGTGGGCCGCGGCGCTGGGTTGGGTCGTGCTCGGGTCCATCTTCATCGGCGCGGTGCACGACTACCTGGCATTGATGGTCTCGGCCCGCAGCAAGGGCCGGAGCATCACGGAGGTGTGCTCGCGCGTCATCAGCCCCCGGGCGAGCGTCGTGTTCGCCGTGTTCGTGTGGCTCGGGATGCTGCTCGTCATCGCCATCTTCGCCAGCCTCGCCGCTCGCACTCTCGTGGCCGTGCCGCAGGTGGTGTGGCCGAACCTGGCGCTGTGCCCCGTCGCGATGCTCCTGGGCTGGGCCGTCTACAAGCGCGGCGTCAGCCTCGTGTGGGGCAGCATCGCCGCCTTCGCCCTGCTCGTGGGCGCCATGGTGCTCGGATACTACCAGCCGCTGGCGCTGCCGGAGTGGATGGGTGACCCCCAGAGGGCCTGGTACATCATCGTCATGCTGTACTGCGTGGCGGCGTCGGTGATTCCCGTGTGGCTCCTGCTGCAGCCGCGTGACTACATGAGCTCCACGTTCACCTTCGCCGGGATCATCCTGGGCTTCGTCGGCCTGTTCATGGCGATGCGGCTGATCGGGGCGGAGAACCCTCCCGCGTTCGTTGGCGCCTTCTCGGACAAGGGCGGCCCCATCTTCCCGATGCTGTTCATCCTCGTGGCCTGCGGGGCGTGTTCCGGCTTCCACTCCCTGGTGGGCAGCGGCACGACGTCGAAGCAGCTCCCGAACGAATGCTGCGGCCGGCAGATCGGCTACGGGGGAATGATCCTGGAGGCCGCGCAGGGGATGCTGGTGGCGCTGCTGGCCGCCGGCGGGCTGTACTGGGTGGGAACGCACGCCGCGCCGGACGGCAGCACGCTCGTGCTCAGCGAGATCATGGCCGAGGAGGGCGGTGGCTGGGCCTCGGTGGCCTTCGTGCGCAGCTTCGCGCACGTCGTGAATCTGGGCCTGCCGTTCCTCGGCTTCTCCGCAGTGCTGATGTTCGCGGGGATTGCGCTGAATGCCACGCTCCTGGACACCCTCGACACGTGCACGCGGCTGGCCAGGTTCGTCCTGACCGAGAACTTCGGCAAGTACACGTGGGTGCTGCAGGGACGGTGGGCGGCGACGATCATCACCGTAGCGCTGGCGACGACGCTGGGCCTGATGGGGGGCGCGGCGAAGCTGTGGCCGGTGTTCGGCGCGTCGAACCAGCTCATCGCGGCGCTCGCGCTCATGGTGGTGGCCGTGTATCTTGTTGGCGTGAGGCGGCCGAGCGTCTACGCCGTCATCCCGGGCATCATCATGCTGTGCACCACGGTGGCGGCGCTGGTGTATCAGGGCTACGGATTCATCACGGCGGAGCAGCCGAACTGGCTGCTGGGGCTGCTGTCGTTCGCGCTGGCAGTGCTGGGCCTATATGTGGTCGCCGAGGCCGTGCCGCGGTTCCTGGAGCAGCGCGCTCCTGTGCAGCCGACGGAGCCGCCACCTTAGCGCAAGGGGAAGACCCGTGACAGAGCAATTGAACGGCAACCCGAACGACGCGCCGCTGGCCGAGGAGGTCCCCGCCAGAGGAGGGATGAGCCTGCGGCGAGAGCTGGGGCTGCTGGGCCTGGTGGCGGCCGCCGTGTGCACGGTGATCGGCGGGGGCATCAACCTGCTGAGCGTCGAGGTGCAGGACAAGGTCCCGGGCGTCGGCAACTGGGTGCCCATCGCCTTCATCGTCGGCGTGACTCCGGCCCTCTTCACAGCGCTGGCGTACGCCATCCTGGCCTCGGCGATGCCGCGCGCGGGTGGAGGGTACATCTACGTATCGCGCGCCCTGCATCCGCTCCCCGGTTTCCTGGCGACCTGGTCCAAGTGGTTCGGGCTCTCGAGCTGCATCGGGGTGATTGCCTACGGGGACATCGCGCTGCTGCGCGACGCGGCACGCATGTGGCGTCTGGAGGGAACCGCGGGGGTCCTCGACAGCTCCGTGGGTACGCTGTGGATCCCTCTGCTCATGGTGTGGGCATTCTGGCTCATCAACATACTCGGCATGCGCACCTTCGGGGTCACCGTCATCATTCTGATGTTCTTCATGCTGCTGGGCGGCGTGTGCATCATCGTGACCGGCTTCCTGCATAATCAGAATGACTTCGTCCGCGTCATGGCGCAGGGCGATGCGCCGACGGATGTGGGCGCCATCGTGGGTGCGAGCGCTCTGGAGAAGGGCGGGCTCAAGACGCTTATCCTGTGCACGCCCTTCCTGTTCTTCGCCTACATTGGCTTCGCCACGATCTCCCAGGCCGGCGGGGAGGCGCGGTCGGCGACGCGCAACCTGCCCCGAGCCTTCGTCATTGCCACCGTCATCATCGCGAGCTACTATGTGCTCTATTCGGCGGCCGTGTACCACGCCGTCCCGTGGAAGTACATAGCGCACGAGGTGCAGACGTCCGAGACCCGCGTGACGGCGCCGGGGCTCATCGGCCACCTCATGCCGTGGTGGCTCGCCGGGTTCGTGGCGCTTACGGCGGGCGTTGCGCTGGCCAACGACATCCCGCCGATGCTCATGGCCGTCTCGCGCCTCTTCTTCTCCTGGGCCAGGGACGGCATCTTCCCCCGGCGGCTGGCGGCCGTGAACGCGCGCTTCGGCACGCCGCACTGGGCCCTGACGCTGTGCGCGCTTGTCGCCACCGGGGTCATCATCGAGTGCCACGTGCACCCCGACACAGGCTTCTTCACGGGCGTGGAGCTGGTGAACATGGCCCTGCTGTTCACCTACATGCTGATAGGGCTCTCGGCGATCACCTTCCCGTACCGCAACCCGGAGCTGTTCCGCGACGTGGCCTTCATCCGCAATCGGGCGGCCCAGATCGTCGTTGGGCTCATATGCATCCTGGGCATCGGCGCTCTGTTGGGCACGCAGATTCAGATAGACGTGAAAGCGGCGGCTGAGCGATACAGCACGCTCATGCAGGAGACCACGGCACTCAAAGCGTTCGGCATCTCGCTGTATCGGAGCGGCACGGCTATCTGGCTGCTCATGTTGGCCGTGGGTGCCGTCATCTATGGTGTCATCCGGAACGCCCGACGCGCTCGGGGCGAGGATCTGGACCAGGTCTTCAAGGCGCTCCCGGAGGAAGTCCAGGAGGACACGGAGGCCCATATGGTCGTATGATGCCGGGGCCGCGGGCACAGCCCGTGAGTGCGCGCCTCGGCCAACGAAGGTGGAGTGTGACATGCGGAAAACGCACCTGCTATGCGGACTAATGACGGCCGTCATCTGCTTGCTGCTCCCGGCGCCGGACGCGGCCGCACAGAAAGGTGAATACCGGGCACGTGTGACGGTGGCCGCCGGCGAGTCGGATCGGACCGATACGCCGGTGTGCGTTGACGTCACGGTGCCGAGCGCGCTGGCGAAGGCCGAGCTATCGTCGCTGCGGGCCTATCTCCTACCGGATGACCGGGCGCGACCCGTGGTCGGTCAAGTCGAGCGGTCTCCGGGGGGCGGCGACAACGCCCTCCGCGTATGGTGGCTGCTGCCGGCGTGCAAGGCCGGGGAACAGCCGAAGTTCGCGCTGGCGATCGCCCCGGCCGACAGGATGCCGGTGGCGCGCTTCACCTGGCAGGACGAGCCGGACGATCACCTGGACCTGCTCTTCGACGGCCGCCCGGCGCTGCGGTACATGTACAAGTTCGACCCGGAGGACCTCGAGACCACGAAGAAGACCTTCCATCACGTCTTCAGCCCCGACGGCGAGCAGCTCATCACCAAGGGGGCCGGCGGTCGGTACCCGCATCACCGGGGCATCTTCATCGGCTGGAACAAGACCGAATACGACGGCAAGCGCAATGACTTCTGGCACTGCACTGGCGGCGTCCATTCGCGGCACGACGGCTTCGTGGCGAACGTCGCGGGCCCGGTGCTGGGGCGATGCGTGATGCAGGTGAACTGGAACGACGCCGAGGGCGCGCCCGTGGTGACGGAGCAGCGCGAGCTGAGCGTCTTCCGGCAGCCGGGGCCCTTCAGCCTCATTGAGTTCGTCTCCACGCTGCGCTCGGCGCGCGGCGTCATCCAGCTCAACGGGGATATGCATCACGCGGGCATCCAGTTCCGCGCCGCCAATGAGGTCAACGACCGCCAGGACGAGACGCACTACGTCTTCCCCAGGGACGAGATGAAGACCGCCGAGCTCCCAGAGGAGCCGTGGGTGGCCATGTCCTACGCGCTCGGCGAGGAGCGCTACACCGTCTGCCACATGAACCACACGGACAACCCGGCTGAGACGACGTACTCGGACACGGAGCGCAAGTACGGCCGCTTCGGCGCCTTCTTCACGCACGAGCTGAAGCCGGACGAGCCGCTGACGGTGAAGTACCGCTTTCTGGTGCATCAGGGCAACGAGCCACCGTCACCGGAGCTGCTGCACGCGCGCTATCTTGACTTCGTCCGCCCGCCGCAGGTCACAGTGGCGCCTGCCGGCTAGACCAGGCACAGAGGGAGGGGCTCATCTTGACGTTTCATCCAGCCGACATCGTCACGCTCATCGTCTTCCTGGTCGGCATCACGGCGCTCGGGTACTTCAGCAAGCGCGCGGTGCAGAACCGCGAGGACTTCTTCCTCGGCGGCCGCCGCTTCGGCAAGACGATGATGGCCTTCCACGCCTTCGGCACCGGCACGCATACGGACCAGGCCGTGGGCGTCGTCGCCGAGAGCTACAGACGCGGTCTCACGGGCATCTGGGTGCAGTGGAACTGGATGTTCGCCACGCCGATATACTGGCTGCTGGCCCCCTGGCTGCGGCGCAGTCGCTGCCTGACGCTGGGCGATTTCTTCGCGGAACGGTACAGCGCCGCCGCGGGCGTCATGGCCGTCGTGGTCGCCACCTTCTGCTCGATCTTCAGCATGGGCGTAATGCTGCTGGGCACGACCCGCACCGTCCAGGGGATGCTTGGGCTTGAGGCGATGGCTCCCGTGGAGATCTTCGCCGGGCAGGCCGTCCCCGCCGAGGGGTCGTTCTACGTCATCCTGCTGGCCATCACAGCGATGTTCGTGCTCTACGGAGTCGCCGGGGGCATCGTGGGCGCCGTTCGGACCGACTTCGTGCAGGGCGTATTCATCATCATCCTGTCCGGGCTCGCGCTGCCCGCCGCGCTCAACATAGTGGGCGGGCTGGCGGGCATCCGAGCCGGCGTGCCCAATGCGGAGTTCCTGACTCTGGTCAGCCGAGACCCGGCGCAGTTCGACCTGTGGTTCATCGTCGCCCTCCTGATCCTCGCGCCGGTGAGCATCGTGGGCCAGTCGCACATCATGTCGGTGACCTCGGCGGGCCGCAACGAGCTGGATGGGCGGTTCGGCATGTGCTACGGCAACTTCCTCAAGCGCTTCTGCACCATCGCGTGGTGTCTCCTGGGCATCGCCTGGCTGGTCCGCGACCGCAACCTCGGGGTCACCCTGGAGCAAGCCGATCAGGCCTTCGGCATGGCCGTGTCGGTCTTGCTGCCACACGGGCTGCTCGGACTGATGATGGCCAGCGTCATCGCCGCCGCCATGTCCACGTCCGACTCCGTGATGGTGGCCGTCTCGGGGCTGTGGACGCAGAACGTGTATCGGCGCTTCATCCGGCCCGACGCCCAAGAGCGGCACTACGTCTACGTCGGCCGCATAGTGAGCGTCATCGTCGTGCTCGGCTCGCTGCTGCTGGCCATGATCATCGGGGACGTGGTCACGGGGCTCTTCAGCTTCTGGAAGATCTCCGCCTGTCTCGGCATCGCCGTCTGGCTCGCGCTCCTGTGGCGGAGGGCCAACAGCTACGGGGCGTGGGCGAGCTGCCTGGCAGCCCTCGTCGTCTATGTGGTCACGGATTTCGTCCGCCACTGGCCGAAGGACCTGTGGCCACTCCAGATCGCCATGCTGCTCGGCATTGGCGCGGTGGTCGGGGTCGTGGTGAGCCTGTTGACGTCGCCACCGAAGCGGGGAATCATCGAGCGCTTCTACACCAGGCTGCACACGCCGGTGGGCCAGGATGAGAAGCTCGAGCTTCCCCTGGACGAGGCCGTGCCTCAGGAAAGGCGTCTCGTCGACCGCTGGGGGCTGCTCATCGCGAAGCCAAACCTCGAGTCCTGGGGGGGCTTCCTCATCGCCTGGGCGCTCGTCGCCTTCCTCGTGGTCGGCACGGCGCTTCTGGT
>JASFTE010000299.1:0-6257 GCA_050114035.1 Armatimonadota bacterium
GCGCCGCACCCGGCAGTGCCGCCGCGGCCATGGCGAGCGCGGCGATGCCAGAGATCGTGCGACGGCTCGGCGGCGGCATTACTGGCTCTCCTCCTGGGGCTGATGTGCGGCAGTCAGGGGCGCCCGCCCATCGTGTTTCGCCGGCCGGGACGCAGGCTCCTTGCAGCGAGGCTAAGGAGAAGCGGCACGTGGATGGGGAGAGCAAGCGGCCTCTGGGGCGGCCTCCAGGGCGACATCAGGCGGGGGCATCCAGAATCGGGCCCTTCCTTCGGACACCCGCACCCGCAAAGGCGTGTCGCACTCCACGTCTCCGTCCACGAGGGCCGGGGACGGTTCGGGCGTGTCAACTGTCACTTCCTTCGCCTGCCACGTGCGAACCGCCGGATGATGGATGTGCGTGCCGCGGAGGACCTTGGGAAAGGTGCGGAGGAAGTCGAGCCGGCCCATGTGCTCCACCAGAACGACGTCGAGCAAGCCGTCATCGACAGCGGCGGCGGGCGCGATCCTCATCCCGCCGCCGTAGGACTGGGCATTCGCGACTGCCAACAAGAGCGCCCTGCCCTCCCAGCGCTCCCCGTCTACCTCGAGGCGCAGATCTGTGGGGCGATAGCCACACAGTTCCTGAGCCACGCCTGTCAGATAGGCCAGCCGGCCGCCGGTGAGGCGGCGGCGACGGTTGATTCGGGCGGCCACGGCCGCGTCGAAGCCGACCCCGATGATGTTGACGGCCCACAGCACACTGTCGTTGACCTCCAGCAGGTCGATGTCTTCAGGATGGCCGTCAACGAGCTGCCGTGCCGCTCTGGCCGCATCGCGGTTGAGGCCGATGGTGCGGGCGAAGTCGTTCCCCGTCCCCGCCGGGATCATCCCGCCCGGCACGCCCGTGTCCAGCAGACCGGTCAGCACCTGCGACAGCGTCCCGTCCCCGCCGCACGCGAAGACGGCATCGACGCCCTCATCCACGGCGTCACGCGCGAGGCGGACGGCATCGCCGGGGCCCTCGGTCAGCCTCGTCAGGACCTCCCAGCCCGCCTCGCGGAACTCGCCCTCGGCCTCCTGCGCCGCGGCGAGGCCGGAGCTCCGGCCGGCTACCGGATTGGTGATGAGGGCGATGCGCATCAGGGCTCACAGCGGGCAGAACGGACCCAGCGGAGCCTCACGCCTCCTCACGCGAGTGCTCGGGGTCTGCCGCGGCCGGGCTCTGCCGGAAGCGACGGTCGAACGCCGAGCGAACGTCCTCGTCGATGTCGCGCCGGGTCGAGACGAGCGCGATCTCCTCGATGAGCGCGAAGCCCACGGCGGCCGCCGCGATGTACATGAACGGGATGTTCGGGCCGAACAGGAAGGCGTGCAGCAGGAAGAGGCCGATGACCCAGGAGCTGGCCTTGTTCGAATACAGGTGCAGCGGCACGCGCTTCCTGTAGCGGATGTACTGCAGCGCGATGCTCCCCAGGAAGCCTGCCACCACGAGGCCGATGAGCGCGCCGTGCTCGCGGAACAGCTCCGGCAGCAGAAGGTATGCCCAGCCGATCATGGAGATGGTCACGCAGTTGTCCGCCCACGTGTCGAGCCGGGCGCCGAGGGGAGTCTCGAGATGGAACTTGCGGGCTATCGCGCCGTCGATGGCGTCCGTCAGGTACGTGAAGGCGAGCAGGACCACGAACTCCAAGCGCATCTCGCGCACCGCGAGTACCCAGAGGACCGGCACCATGGCGATGCGGAGATAGCAGATGGCGTTGGGCACGTGTTTGAGCATTACTCAACGCTCCTCCGCAGGCTGAAGCACGCGATCTCCGCCGGACAGTTAAGCCGGATCGGCCACATCTGGTTGATGCCGATGCCGCGGTTGACGTACATCGTGGCGCGGCCCTCCTGGTACCATCCCTCGGGATAGCGATGGCCGCTCACGGCCTCGACGCGGCCGCCGTGGCGTCGGACGCCGCTCCGTTCCCAGGCATGCATGAGCCATTTCACACCAGGAACACGCGCGGTCCCACGCGGCCCGATGAAGGGCAGAGCGACCTGCCCGCCGTGCGTATGGCCTGCCAGGACGAGCCAGGGACGATCGGCCACGTACGGGAGGATCATCGGACTGTGCGACAGCAGCACGACGGCGGCACCGTCCGGTATGCCCGCGGCAGTGCGCTCCAGGTCCGGCTCGCGGATCATAAGATCATCCACACCGGCGAGCCATAGCCCGTCGGCCAGGCGCGCACTCTCGTCCACGAGCACGCGGACGCCGACGTCCTCCAGGATCGCCCGTACCTCGTCTGCGTCCTCCCAGTGGTCGTGATTGCCGAGGCACGCGAAGACCCCGAGCGGAGCGTGCAGTGCCTCGAGCTCCGGCGCCGCGTCCCTGAAGTAGTGCATGCACCGGTAGCTCAAGAAGTCACCGGTGAGCACGGTGATGTCGGGCTCACAGGCGTTCGCCAGTGACACGGCAGACCGCACGAGGCGCGCGCGAGCGAAGAAGCCCACGTGCATGTCGCTGAGCTGCACGACGCGAAGCCCGTCGTGGTCGTGCGGAAGCCCCGGCAGAGGTGCGGAGCGCTCGGTCAGCTCCACGCGGGCGCCGCCCACGCCCGTCCTGACCACCTTCCGTGCCGCGGGAGGGCCCGGTGTGACCATTGTGTCGGTGTCGTTGGTCATGGTACTGTCTCAGGATCGCAGGGGGCTGCTATGGGGCCCCGTAACCGCTGAGCGGCTTCGCGTCCGCTGAATCCCGGCAGGCCACCTTCACTCGGCCTTTGCCCGATCGCGACAGTTGATGGACTCCACCGCATACCGATAGTCCTTGTGCCAGTCGATGTCGTAGGCTAGCTCGGGCGCGCAGCCGCGGACCGCGCGGCCGGTGCACCGGAGTATCTCCTCACAGCGGCGCTCGATGTCGGCCACAGTGAGGCGCCGCCGAATGCAGCGCACCAGGAAGCGCAGCCCCAGCAGCGAGGCCAGGGCCAGTACGCTCTTGCGCGCGGCGAAGGCGCGCTTGATGTGGGCGTGGTTGCTGTCGATGGCTGTTGGCTCTATGAGGGCGGCTCCCCCGATGAGCCACTCGCCGTCCAGGAGACGCGCATATCGCCGCGGTGCGCCCGGGAAGCGGCCATCGAACGCCGCGCGCCCGATGACGGGAAGGCTTATGTCTGCCTCGCGGGGACACGCCTCGAGAAGGCCTGAGACTGCTTCCGAGGTCACGAACGGAAGGTCCGTGGTCATGATGAGCACCCGGTCTGCGTGGCTGCCCCCGTTGGCAGTCCGAAGGCACTCCAGGCCCCGAAAGATGTTCGTCGGTGCCGACCCCGTGTCCGCAAGCACGGCGTCGGCGCCCTGCGCGGCCGGATGCGCGGCGATCTCCTCGGGCCCGATCACGACGACCCGACGCACCCGGCCCGTCTCCCTGACGGACGCCAATGCGCGCTCCAGCACGGTCTGGCCCTCGAAGGGGATGAGCGCCTTCATCTTCGTGCCGACCCTCGCGGCGAAGCCCCACTTGATGCGGCCGCCTGCCGGGAGGATGGCATCTACTGTACGGTCGGTGGTCATTGCGCCTGCTCAGCCGGGCTTCCTATTGGCTCCCGACGCACTGTCTCAACAGATTGTGTCTTCCAGCTTCTCGCCCTCGTACACCTTCATCTCCCGCCGGGCCAGCTCATCAATGAAGACGCCGGGCTCGATGCATGCCTCCGGCGCCCAATACTATGATGCGCATGTCCACCAGGCTCTCCGGTGGGCGCAACCACACTCATTCTAGCGCATGCACCCCGCTTCTGACTGAGCCGAAAGGCCCACTTATGTGGGAAAGCCGACCTACTTGCGTGCAACGTGCGGAGGGCTCTCGTCCTCGCCAGGGCCTCGTTCCTGCAATTCAACCACCTCCGGCTCCCAGCCCAACCGGCCGAGCAGCTCGAGGTACTCCTCGCGCTCTATCTCCTCGGGCCGCTTGCCGGCCAGCGCGATCAGCACGCCCTCCATCACGTTCGTGCCGAAGGACTCCCCCTCGAACCGGGGCGTGGTCGTGACGAGCTGCGCGGCCCCACGCTCGCGGAACAGTGCCACGTCGGCCTCTCTCGTGGTGTTGGTGACGATCATCTTGCCGTCCAGGCGCTCGGGCATGTGGCGGCGGATGTAGTGCTTGTCCCCCGCCACGATATCGGCCCACTGGAAGTACTTCCCGTGCTTGGGCTTCGTGCTCTCCTGCTTCTCGCCCGTCGGATACAGCATGCTGATGGGCAGGCGCCGCAGGACAGGAAGCGCCAGCGCGGCCAGCACGCGGAGAGTGCGCAAGGAGCGGATGGGGATCGGGATACCCAAGGCGAAGATCAGATCGCCGAACACTGTCTGGCATCCCGCCTCCGCGAATCCCTCCGCCATGCCGAAGCGGTCGACCGCGCTCACGACGAGAACTCTCTTCTCCCTCAGCCGCAACTCGCTCTGCTCCGCCAGCCAGCGGACCGTCTCCCGCTCCAGCGTGTTCTTCAGGCCGCTGCCATCCACAATGGGCACGACCTTGGCGGACTCGGCGAGCCGCCGCGACTGTTCGATCACGTATCGCCTCCCGCCGGCGACGAGGTACAGGTCCGTGCCACCCATGCCGATAGCGGCGACCTCGCCATCAAGCTGCGCAATCATCTCGCACGCCTTGTCATAGTCACCGTCCACGCCGATGCGCTCGATACGGATCTTCCGTCCCAGCATCTCCGCCTCGGCAGTCTTATTGTCCTTCGACGAGCCCAGGCTGACGCTGACGACGCGCACAACGCCTGATTCCGCCTCCTGCGCTTCTCCGGCCATTGGTCGAGGCTTCCCCTTTCCGGGCGCATCACTGCTCTGACTCGTATCTACGATACCCCGATGCTGCGTCCCCGAGATGGGCCGCCGGGCCCAATCACGGCACACGGAGGCACCAGTTTCCTGGGCCCTCATTGAGTGGCCTCTACGCCGCCTCTGCCGCTCCATACTTGACGCGTCCGACAGATTCGTGGGATAAGAGCCGTGTCCCCTGCACTTGAGTATGTTCGACGTGGACGAGGCAGTTTCCCTCAATGAGAAGTCGACTACTGCCAGCAGGCGGCCACGTGGCGGGAGCAACGCCCGAGGGGAGGAGCGGGGAATGAGCGACGCGCCCACCGGAGAAGAACAGACCGACGCGATCATTCTCGCGGGCGGCACGATCCGCGATGAGGAGTTCCGGAAGGGCGTCGGCGTGGATCGGCGACCGCTCATCGACATCCGGGGGAAGCCGATGCTGCAGTGGGTCGTGGAGGCGCTGCGCGGCTCGCGCCACATCGGCCGGGTCGTGGTGCTCGGACCGCCGGAGCTTCGGGAGACGAGCGCCGGCCCGCTCGTGGATGCCGTGGTGGACGAGGGAGCGGACGAGGTGGATAACCTCTATCGCGGGATCGATGCGCTCCCTCACGCCGCGCGGATCATCATGGTGGCGAGCGACCTCGCCCTGCTCACGCCGAAGGCGCTGGACGACCTCATTGAGAATGCCTCGCCCGACGCCGACGTCGTGCTCCCCATCTGTGAGAAGACCACCATCGGCCCCGACCTCGCCGACCACGAGTGGATCTACATCAAGACACCCGACGGCAGCTTCACCGGCGCCTCCTGTTTCCTGCTCAGGCCGGGGCCGCTCCTGGACAGCCGCGACTGGATCGAGGAAGTGTTCGCTGCCCGGCGCAGCAACTGGCGGTTGATACGCATGTGGGGCTTCTGGTTCTCACTCAGGGCTCTGCTCCACCGGGTGACGGTCGCCCAGGCCGAGGCGCACGTCAGCAGCGTCGTGCGACTGCGCGGCCGCGCGTACGTGACGCGGTTCCCGGAGCTGTGCGTGGACGTGGACAGGCTGTCGGACGTCGCCCTCGTGCGGGAACACCTGCGCCGGCGATCCGGCGCGACGGAGTGAGCCGCAGTGCCGTGCCGGCAGTACCTCGCGATTCCCAGATGCAGGTGTTGCCTCCATCCACTGCGAAATGTGACACGGCTGTCTGCCTGGTACCATAGGGGGGCTGAGCGATGCTCAGGGACCGGGTGCTGTCCGCGATCGTTGGGCTGCCTCTCATCTGGCTGTTCGTTCACTACGCTGCGCTGTGCATCGCCGAGGCCGCATATGGCGCGGGGTTCGTGGTGGGCATGGTCGCCATCGCGCTCCTGGCCATGAGCGAGCTGCTCAACCCGATGGCCCAGGAGGGACATGCCCCGGCTTCACTGCCCCCGTGCCTCGGGGCGGCGATGCTGTTGCCGGCCGTGTGGCTCGG
>JASFTE010000300.1:0-6254 GCA_050114035.1 Armatimonadota bacterium
GACAGCACCACCGACGGCGTGGATCACTTCTACATCGTTCGGACCCTCGAGGACGACCAGCAGACGGACTCCGACACAGTGGGCCCCGTGCAGTCGGTGGACAACCGGGCCAGTACGACAGTTGACTTCCCGGCGGGGCTCTCATTCGTCGGCTTCTCGGTGCAGCCCCTGAACCAGGACCCGGCGGCGCTCTTCGGCGTGCCGCCGCAGAACCTCGACTGGGCCAGGTACGATCCGGGGGCGGACGTGTATCGGCTGCTGGCCGACAGCCCGACGGATCCGTTCTTACAGATCCAGCTTGGCATTGGCTACTGGCTGCGGCTGGCGGCACCGGCGACCGTCTATCCCGACGGCTTCCAGGCCTCGCCAGGGCCATTCCTGACGTCGCTGACCCCGGGCTGGAACCAAGCGGCCAATCCCTTCGACGGAACGGCGGACTTCGGCGGCGTGCGGGTGCTGAGCGGTGGAGAGGAGTTGACTCTGGCCGAGGCCGCTGTCCTCGGTCTCGTCAACCCATCAGGGTGGTTGTACGAGTCACAGAGCAGCCAGTATGTCATGCTCAATGAGCTTCTGGGCGAGACCGACATCCCTGCCGGCGCTGCGTTC
The DNA here is from genome assembly GCA_050114035.1 of Armatimonadota bacterium. Lineage (GTDB taxonomy): Bacteria > Armatimonadota > Zipacnadia > JAUWAU01 > JAUWAU01 > JAUWAU01. Next base: position 607 of record JASFTE010000300.1, read on the forward strand.
TGGATGCTGGCTTTCGACGATGTCGGCCTGGCCACGCCGCAGCCCGCGGGCGGGACGCTGGGGCGCGGGCCACAGCCCGAGGCGGGGGAGGATGACTGGCACGCCCGTCTGGTGGCACGATCGGGCGCGCTGGCTGATGCCCACAACTTCTTCGGCCGGCACAGCGGCGCACCGGCCGCCGTCCGCGTAGTGGATCCTCCGCCGCGCCCGGGGCCGGACGTCAGCCTGTACTTCCTTGGCCATGATGGGAGCCGCCTCGCATCCGCCTTCGTGTCGGACGGGCAGGACGAGATGACGTGGCCATTCGTGGTGGAGTGTACCGTTCCCGGGGCCGAAGTCCAGGTGGCCTGCCCCGACCTATCCGCAGTGCCGCGTCGGTACCGGGTGCTGCTGACCGACCTTGACAGCGGACGGCGACAGCTTCTTCGAGCGCGCCGTGCCTACACATACACGGCGGGGTCCGGACCGAGCCGGCGTCGGTTCCGTCTCACGCTGTCCTGCGCGACCGGAGACGCCTTGACGATCACCGGCCTGGCGGCCCTACCGGCGCGCGGGCCGGGCGCGGAGATCACCTTCGGGCTCTCGCGCACGGCCGTCGTGGACGTGGATGTCGTGAACGTCGCGGGTAGACGAGTGCGCCTGGTGAGGGACGGCGCGCTGCACCAGGCGGGCCGGGCCGCGATCACGTGGGACGGCCGTACCAACGCTGGCACGCGAGCGCCCGCGGGCGTGTACCTTGTGCGCGTCCGGGCTGCCGCCGCCGACGGGCAGTCCGCGGCAGCCGTCGCGCGGGTCCATGTCGAGCGATGATCTGACACGTCCCATCGCCTCTGGCGGCACACGGGGCCGGAGGCGCAAGTCCAGGCATCAGGCCAACGAGTCGCCAACCACTCGCCTATGGAGACTCGGTGAAAGGGCTGAGCGAGATGATGACGTGGCACACACGTAGTGGGATTGCAGCAGCCATCATTCTGCTTCTCTGCGTCATCTGGGGATGTGGTGGGGGAGGAGGTGGCGAGCGCTTCGCCACGGTGCAGGGGCAGTGCTTCGACGCTGGGAGCCCGAGCGTGCCCGTGCCTCTGGCGATCGTCACGGAGACCACGAGCGGCCGCTCCGCCACTGCCGATGCCGCAGGCAACTTCCTCCTCGACAGGTTGGCGGCAGGGCTGCTCACGCTGCAGGTCTCAGCGCCCACTCGTGCCGCCTACAAGCCGACAACGGTGGGGGTCCAGACGGCCATCGGCCAGGTGACGCGCCTGGATGTGGGTCTGGTCCCCAGCGGCATCGCCGACCCAGCTCAGGTCACCATAGCACCACGCAACCTCACGGTGCAGACGAACGTGTCCCGCCAATTCGAGGCCACCATAAAGGACGCCGGCGGCAACGTTCTACCCATCCACCCCACCTGGAACGCGGCCAACAACATCGGGCAGATCGACCGCATGGGCCTTCTGAGCGCCGTCAATACGTCCGCGCAGCCCATCAGCGGGCAAGTGATTGCGACCGCCGGCCTCGCCACTGACGCCGTCCCGGTCACCGTGAGCCCGGCTGGCCCTCCCGTGGTGACGAACTTCGTCGTCTCGCCGCTCACGCTGGGGCACGGCGGCGGCTCTGTCAGCATCAGCGCGCAGGTCGAGGATGGCGACGGCGTGGACGAGGTCGTCGCGACGGTCTCGTGCCGTCGCCTCGCTACGAGCACCGACGTCGTGCTGCCCCTCGTCACGGGGGACGCGAAGTTCGGCCACTACCAGAGCACACACGTCGTCTCACCCAATACGGCCCCAAGCGAGCCGACGGGCGGCCAGCCCACTGAGCTGTACGATGTGTATGCAACGGCCACCGATGCTCTCAGCGTAACCTCGCCCCCCACGTCGCCGCTTGTGCTGACGGTGAATGGTGTGTCGGCCCCACCACCGCCAGCGTTCTGATCTGTCTGCTCCTCTGAGCAGTGCCACTCCGGGGACGGCCGCTCAGCGGTCGTCCCCGGTCGGCTTACTGGTGCGCAGGACGCTGGGCCTCCCACGTGGAACTGCCCCGCGGTAATGAACCCCACCCTCGTCATCGCCGCCGTCGCCGTCGCCATCGTGGTCATCGCGACGCTGCTTCACCTGGTCCTCTCCGCCGCCCTCCAGCGGCACAAGTGGGTCGTTGCCCTCCGCACGGCGCGCGACTTGCTCAAGAAGCGCAACAGCCGCGCGATCCAGCGCGTCCTTGATTCGGACTCGCCGGGCGAGCGACTTGGGGCCGCTATGGCGTTCTCTGAGGTGAAGACTCGAGCAGCCACTCAGGCGCTGTGCCGAACACTCGCCCAGGACAGGGACGCCGAGGTGCGCTCCGCGGCGGCGAACGCCCTGGGGCGCCGGGCCGACGCCCAGGTGATCGCCGCTCTCTCTGACGCCGCCACGGACGACAAGAGCGCCGTTGTGCGAGGCGCGGCCCTTGAGGCGCTCGGCATGAGCCGAAGCGAGACGGCGGGGACAGCTCTCGTCGCGGCGCTCAGAGACGCCGGCGCCCGACCATGGCGACCGGGCTTGCGGGCCCGCCTTGCCCTCGGGACGATGGCTGCGGACTCCCTGGGAAAGATCGGCGGGAAGGAGGCCATCGCCGCTCTCGGTGCCGCACAGACAAGTCGCCACGGAGCCATCCGGGACGCCGCCCAGGAGGCGCTCTCACTCATCGAACTCAGGCAGGTGGCGAGCAACGAGGAGGCCGACGCAGCCACACTGCGCAAGCTGGCCGCCGCTTACATTGTGAAGCGCGACTTCGCCGAGGCTGTCTACTGGCTGGAGCGCGCAGGGAGCAGCGACCCGACGAACGCCGAGACACACGAGACTCTCGGCACGCTGCACCAGAAGCTCGGCGACCATCGTCGGGCCGAGCGCAGCTACCGGAAGGCCATTGAACTGGCGCCGCAGGAACCGTTTCCACACTTCGGGGTGGGCACCATCTGCCACAAACGCGGTGATAGGGCGGGGGCCATCGCGGCATTCGAGCGTTACCTGGAACTCGCCCCGGACGGCGATCAGGCTGCGTCGGCCCGTGGCTTTCTCACGGAGTTGACGCAAGACTAGCGGCCCCGGGAGGGGAGCCGGCGCCGCATGGGAGGGTGGAGACACATGCTGAAGGTAGGCATCGTATCCCTCGAGTCAACGCACGTTGATGCCTACTGTAAGCTCCTCAACTCGGACGCGGGCCTCGATGGCATGCGAGTGGAGGGCGCCCGGGTCACGGCTCTGTGCCGGCACGAGGACCCGCCCCAGCGGGTGCAGGAGCTCCGGCAAGCGTACGGCATCGAGCAGGTATGCGAAACGCCAACAGAGATGTTGCCGCATGTTGACGTCGCCATGATCCTGGCGCGCGACGGCGACCTCCACCGCGGGCAGGCGCTGCCGTTCTTGAACGCTGGCACTCCGACGTTCGTTGACAAGCCCTTCGCCCACTCGATGGGCGATGCCCACACCATGGTGCAGAGGGCCCGGGACAATGGCGCGCCGCTGATGTCGTGCTCGTCTCTGCGCTATGCGGTAGAGCTCGCCGGGATGCAGTCCGAGATACGCCAGCTCGGCCCCATCAGCCACTGCCACTGCTCCGGGCCGGGGGAGCTGTTCTTCTACGGCGTGCACCTCGTCGAGATGGCCCACACTCTCCTCGGACCGGGCATCCAGAGCGTGACGAATACCGCCGACGAGCACCGCGACATCATGACGCTGCGCTGGACAGACGCCGGGACGGCCTCTCTGTCGCTCTTGCGCAACGCCGAGGTCGGCTTCCACTGCAGCGTCTTCTGCGACAAAGGGGAGCGCCACACCGGGGTGGCCGACGTTGCCTACTACCGGCATCAACTGGGGCATTTCGTGGAGATGTGCCGCACGGGCATCGAGCCGATCCCGCTCGAGCACACGCTGGAGATCATGCGAGTGCTGACGGCGGCGCAGGTATCGCGCAACCGCGACGGAGCGACGGTACCGCTCGCCGAGGTCTAATCCCCTCACAGCCGCCCGAATGATCGCGTAGCGGAGCCGCAAGGCGGGGGGAGGTACGGTGAGCCGGGGTACACGTCCTGTCCGGAGGGTCGAAAGGGCTGCTGGCCGACCTGGGCTGCGTCTGCCGTCTTCTGTCCAGGTGCTTCCCGTGTCGCCTCAGGTAGTGGCTCTGCGACGCTCGCTGTCCTGCCGGGCGGCGGCGCCCATGAGGACCGGCGAGATGCCGCTGGCGTCCCGCCGCGATCCCCCGCAGGACTCATTCCTGGTAGCCCGGTCCCGGCAATGGCTGGTTCTGGCGCTGTCGCACTGGGGATGCCCTGGCGCCATGTTGGTGCGTTGGGCATGCGCTCGATCGTGCTGCAGGGCCGAGCCAGCAGCCCGCACGGCTGACGACTATTGGGGCCTATGTCTGCCCCTGAGGCATCGCCCCGTCCTGTGGGCCCACATCGGTCCTCAGGACAGAGCGTTGTGTCCGCGCCACGCGTCCGCGCACGAACGCCCGAGGACGCGAGACGCGTCCTTGCGCGTCGCTCGAGCGCGAGCGGAGCATTCGGCCCAAGCGGGCCGGTGCGTCCGCGTTGTTGAGGACGCTTCGAGCATCCTGACGGATGCTCCGGGCGTCCTCGCGGCGTCGGCGCTGCGGGGGAACGACTCTGAGGGTGCGGAGAGCACCCTCATGGCAATGTGGGCAGGCGTCGCGGGTGGGGTGGGGGGACTACGCCGCCGTGAATGGCAGACGGCTGCACCGCGCCGGCCTACCGGGGCATCTCGGGCGGTGGAGTATCCAATTCCGCGCAGGGCGCCGCCAGGGCGCCAATGAGGCCCCCGAGGATGGCCAAGCCATCCTCCCTGATTGCCATTGTCCGCGCTCGATCGCAGACGCGTGGCTCTGAGGATGCCAGGAGCATCCTCCACGAGAGCAATCCACGGGCATGCGCCGGAGATTGCTGAGGACGCTCGAGGCATCCTCAGTGCCTCTCCCAGCCTGGGTTGCCCGCGTCTGCCGCAAGCCGCTTGACTGGCTCTGCCTCGCGCAGTCATGTCCACTACGCCCCAGGGCTCTGCGCCCAGGGATGTCCTCGCTTGGGCGGATTGCTCTTGTTACGTATATCGGCACCTGAGTGTCATTCCCTCACTTCTTTTTGCGTGGCCACGCTGCGCAGAGCGCCCCAGACGGGCGCCGGGGGGAGTGCTGCCGAGGACACACGCGGGAGATGGCGACCGAGACGCGCTGGCGGCGTGCCTACCGATTGTCGTTCAGAGTCTCCACCATGGCCGTGAAGTTGCCGATTGGCGTTTGGGAGACGATCTGGTTGGAGCACCCGACCATGATGCTCCCCAGTTCTTTCGCCGCTTCGAGGGCCGAGAGCGTTTCGGCGACGACCTCGTCGCGCCTGCCCCAGTGAAGGGTCTCCGAGCTGATGCCGCCCAGGAGGGTCAGGTGCGGGTAGCGCTCCCGCAGGAGGCGCAGGTCCATGCCCGCCTGCCGGTCGATCTCGTAGAACGCATCGACGCCGGAGGCGCCAAAGAGGTCCTCGGCCACCGGCCACAGGTCGCCGTCGCTGGCGAACATGTGGAAGCAACCGTGCTCGTGGCACGCGGCCGAGACCTTCGCCAGCGCCGGGAGCATGAGCTCGTGGAATGCGCCCGGCCCGAAGAAGGGCC
>JASFTE010000301.1:0-6244 GCA_050114035.1 Armatimonadota bacterium
TCCCTCGCGCGCGCGCGGCGCCTCGTTGACGAGGTTGAAGCTGAGCTCCGCCGACGAGATGCCCTTGTAGCGTTTCGCGAACACGTCCCAGTGGTGCACGAACGCGTCCTCTGCCCGTGCGTCGCTCCAGAGCACGAAGGGCTCCCGCTCCCGGTTGTTGATGCAGTACCCCGGCGCCCGGTGGAAGTTGAGGTTCACGTGGAGGCCGTACGTGCGCCCGAGCTCCACGGTGCGGTCCACCTGCTCGAGGGTGCTCTCCTTGATCTTGAACACGTCGTCGGGGTCCAGCGTCCGCGTCGTCTGCCAGTCCGAGTCCACCCACAGCCAGTAGTCCATCGGGATGCGGATGAAGTCGAAGCCCCAGTCGCGCATCCAGCGCAGGTCGTCCTCGGGCACCATCCCGTCGCTGCGCTCGTCGCGATCGAAGGCCTGGAAGAAGTTGAGCAGGTTGAACCCGCGCCAACGCGGGAGGGCGGTCTGCGCCGGGCCAGGTTGCTCGGGCTGCCCGGTCGTGGACGTGCCCGCGGCGGCCAGCGAAGCGGCGGCAAGACCCGTAGTCTTGAGGAAGTCGCGTCTCGTGCTGTCCGAGCTCATGGTGTTCTCCTCCGCTGCCCGCACTATTCGCTCGACCGACCGCGCTGGCCTGCCCGCGGATGGCGCCGACGGCAAGGGGCCCGCCGGCAGAAGCAGACCGACGGGCCCTGTGACGCGTACGCAGTTGGTGGCGCTACCGACGCCGCGGCACTCGCCGCACGGGGAGCTTGATGGTCGGCCGCGTGCCCTTCTCGCCGGTGTCCGGCTGCGGCAATGCCGGCTGTGCGCGCATCGTCGGCATCAGCGCGAGGGCGAGAGGCGGATTGACTCGGAACGACAGATAGTGCGCGTACCACGCTGGCGCCGCGTACTGCCCTCCGGGCGTCATGGTCGTCAGCTCGACCTGGTCGGCCGGAGAGCCCCGAGCCATGACCCGCAGTCCGCTGTCGTCCCATGCGGCGGAGGCCATGATAACCTCGCTGCCGGCGGAGATGGGATCCCAGATCTTCCGGGTGCCGCTGCGCGGGTAGTTGGCCATGTACGCGCCGCTGATCTGGAGGCTGGGCCGCTGCAGGCTCGGGTCGGCCGCGATCCACAGCAGCCAGGAGCCGTTCACGGGCTGCCCCGTCAGGTCCGTGACCCGGACGTCGAATGAGCCCTTGTCGAACCCGGTCGCTCCCGCCAGCAGCGCGCCGCCCTCCCGCTGAGCGTTGCAGACGACCACCGGGAGGCGCTTGAAGCTCCTCCCAAACCGGATCTTCGCGGTGCTCCTCTTGATCCACTGGCAGTCGGCCTGGAGCTGTTGATGTCCGTTCGGCACGTAGGCCACCCAGGCCGCCTGGGCGTTGGTGACGCGCTGCCCCGGCTTGTCCTGCAGCCCGAGCACGAAGCCCGACGCCGTGTTGTTGATGGCACATGCGGCGATGGGCTTGCCGTCCTTCTGGGCCGAACATACCACTACCGCCTTGTCCGTGAAATGGTGGGGGAACATGAACTGCTGTCCGTCGCCGGCCGTGCCCCTCCACACCTGGATCTGGCCCAGCTCCTGCCCGAGCATCTCCTTCATCGCCGTCTGACCGTGACGGCCGAGCGGGACCATGCCGGTGGTCGGGTTGCCGCAGCCGCAGTCGCAGAACTGGCAGTGCTCCCGCAGCCTCGATTCACCGCCGTAGTGGTTGATCTGTCGCTGGCGCGCGAAGTTGTGCGCCTCGGCGAACGCGATGAAGCCATTGTTGTCGGCGTCCGCGCCGGAGGCATAGTTGAAGGCGTCGCGGACCGCCTCGGCCCACGGCATGGCGTTGTCCTCACCGGCGCGGCAGCTACTGAACACCGTCCGGCCCGCCTTGGCGCACACCACCGGGAAGTTGCCGCTGTTGCAGGGGCTGAAGGTCCATATCTGGTGCTCGGACTTGATGCCGGCGGCGAAGTCCCTCAGCTCCGTCGTTCCCAGGGGGCCGTCGCTGGCGGCGAAGTGATGGTCCCCGCCATGGCCGACGAAGAAGAAGACGACAATGTCCTGCGGCCGGGCTTTGCTCGCGATGTTCTCGATGGCGATCTCGATGTTGGGCTTCGTCGAGAATGCGTCCACGCGCGGGTCACCGTGGGAGTCTTTGTGCACCAGGAAGAAGATGTCGTTGTCCCAGAATCCGTAGCGCGTGCGCAGCACGTCGTAGAAGGTGCTGGTGACGTTCCAGTACCAGCCGCCGTGCGGCTTGCCGTCCTCGTACCAGCCACCGACGACGAGCGCGTACCCGTGGGCGCCGCGGAAGGTGAGATCGGGCCCCGCCGCGAGACCCGTTCCCGCAGTGGCGGCGAGAAGAACGACGCAGCACAGCACCGTGTGAAGCAGACGAGGATGCGCGCGCATGACTCTCCCCCCAGGACGTCAGTGGCCGAACGCATTGCACGTGAATGGAGGCCGAGGCGCGCCCGGCCTCCATAGAGCCTATGTACCACATGGGCCACGCCTCTCGCCCAGCGGGCTCGGGCTCCGGTGCCCGCCGAGGTGAAGTCCGCCCTCCCGGAGAAGCTGACCGAGGGACGGCACGGCGCCCGCGTGCGCGCGGCCGAACGAGAGGAGCTTCCTGCATGGCCACCGACATGGAGCAGCTATACACCGAACGCCTCAACCGCTACGTTACCACGATGCGGAACGGGAAGGCCGACAAGATCCCGATCCGGCCCTTCGTCGCCGAGTTCACCGCCACGTACGCCGGCTACACCTGTCAGGAGGTCACGCACGACTACGAGAAGGCCTTCGACGCCGCCCGCAAGTGCGCCGCCGACTTCGACTGGGACGCCGTGGTCCCCAACATGGTCTACGTGTGGTCCGGGCTCACCGAGGCCATCGGAATGAAGTACTACGCCGTGCCGGGCATCCATCTCGACGCCGACACCGGCTTCCAGTACGTCGAGCCGCCCGAAGAGAAGGCGTACATGGACCCCGACGAGTACGATCAGCTCATCGAGGACCCGACCGGGTTCCTCTTCAACGTCTGGCTGCCGCGCATCTCGGCCGACGTGAGCCCCATGGGCGAGCCGGCGTCGCTCCGGAACAACCTGTCCTTCCTCAAGGGCGGGATGGCGATGATGCAGTACGTCAGCGCGTTCGGGCCGCAGATCGAGCTGCTGCGGACCGAGTGCGGCACCGTGTCGGCCATCGCCGGGATCCTCAAGGCGCCGCTGGACATCATCGCCGACAAGCTCCGCGGCTACATCGGCCTCACCATGGATCTGCTGGAGCGCCCGGAGAAGGTCCTCGCCGCGTGCGAGGCCCTCGCGCCGCACCTGCTGCACGTGGCCCTCGCCGGCGCCGACCCGGAGGGCAACGTCCCCGTCAGCATCTGGATGCATCGGGCCTGCGTGCCGTTCGTGTCGCCGGAGCAGTTCCAGAAGTTCCACTGGCCGACCCTGAAGCCCATCATCGAGGCCATCTGGGCGGGCGGCCATCAGGTGCTCTTCTACGCCGAGGGAAGCTGGGACGCGCACCTGGAGTCCTTCGCCGAGCTGCCCGACGGAAGCGTCATCTACCACGTGGACCAGGGCGACATTCTCAAGGTCCACGAGGCGCTCGGGGGCAAGTTCTGCCTCAGCGGCGGCGTCCCCAATGACCTGCTCGCCTTCGGCACGCCCGACGAGGTGCGCGAGCGGTGCCGGCAGATCATCGACGGCGTGGCGGGCAACGGCGGCTACATCATGGACGCCAGCGCCATCGTGCAGGACGATGCGAAGATCGAGAACATCCGGGCGATGACGGACTTCACGCGCGAGTACGGCGTGTACTCATCGAGCGCCCCGGCGCCCGAGCCCGGCCCGGCGACCGCGCGCTTCGAGGGCCGCGAGACGAAGCTGCCGCCCGGCGTGTGCGTGCCCTGGGAGGAGAAGCTCAAGGAGCTCCCCGAGATCCCCGGCGACAGGGACCTCGTGCAGCGCGTGTGGGAGAACGTGGACGCGCTGGGCTACACCTACATCTGGCACTGTTTGGTGTCGTTCTGAGGCAGGGCGCCTTCTCTCCTAATCAGGACCGCCATCCTGCGTCAATCCGTGCTCGTGTACCGCGCGTCCCAGATCACTCAGGAGCTCCGTCACCGAAGCGATCTGCTCAGCATCGGGGCGGGTCTCGATTCGCCACTTCATCGCGCGCCCGGCGGGGCTGAACAGGCCCGTATCGCCGAACCTCTTACGGAACGCCTCGGTCAAGTCGGAGCCGCCGTCGACGTTGCGCTCAACTTCCGCAAAGGCCGTGTAGAGCGATTGGCCGTATACCGATGCGGGGGGATACCCGTAACACAGCGCCACGTGTCGGCCCTCCACCTCGACGTTGAGCGAGAAGCCCCGCTGGCCCCAATGGATCAGAGCAGGGGCATCTGCTAGCGCCAGCGTCGCCTCAAAGACAGGGCGGGCAAACTCCTCCACGCCTTCGAGGAACGTACGTTCATCTGTCCTGGGCAAGGTGTCAGTAGTCGGGCCGCCTCCCCCCATCGGCTCCACACCGACGACTGTCTCGCGCGCGAGGACCTCTTCGCCGGAGCTAGACTGGAAGTACCTGAACTCAATGCATGTCAGAGGAAGCCGCCTCCGCCGGAGGTACCGAGCGGTCGCGCGGATATCGGCCGTGATCTCCTGAGCGATGAGAACGATGCGCTGCTCCTTGTTGAATGAGGTCCCTTCGTCCTCAGCCAAGCTGAAGTGCCTCCTGTGCGTCTCCGACAGAGTAGGCCCTTCCTCCCCAGTGTAGCCCCGGAGGAGCCGCTCCAGTTCGTCGTACTCCAGCGAGGCGCAGAACGCGGCATACTCGAGCGCCTGTGCCAGGGTTTCGCGCGGCGTCCTGCCGCGCTTGAACTCGACCACGACGATGTTCCCCGCGCGGTCGATGGCCAGGAGGTCGATCCGCCTGCCGAGACCCGCAGAGACCTGGCGGCCGATGACCAGTAGATCCTCGTCGTCGAGTATGGCGCACGGGTTGGCCTCCAGCCACGCTTCGAGCGTTGCCTCGTCGTGGTGCTTGCCAAAGGTCTGCTCGCCATACTCAGAGAAGCTGCCATTCTCATCTACCGAGAACAACCGCATATGCGCCGCCTCCGAATGTGCCGCCCGCACGATGTTGGCGCCAGTCTGGCATGGGTGTCTACTCCGGCACGATCTTGGAGTCCAGGATCCAACTCCAGTAGTAGCCGAAGTTCTCGTACCCCGGCGGGCGGTAGCGATAGCCCGTCATGTCGCCCCGGTCGCCCGTCTCGAACCAGCGCACGATCTGCCGCTGGGCGTCGTGGGCCCTCAGGAAGTCCAGTAGACCCGCATGCAGGCGATCCGCCTCCGCCGGGTGCTCCTTCACCACGTTGCGCTCCTGCGCCGGATCGCTCTCCCCGTCGTAGAGCTCCCAGCGGGCCCTGTCGGTCGAGTCGTGCAGCGTCCAGCGGCCGTCGCGCACCGTGATGACCGCCTCGTCGGCGTTCGCGTCGGGGGCCGACCCCGAGAACGCCAGCTCGCGCACGTCCTCGGCCTCGCCCCGCAGCACTGGCAGCAGCGACCTCCCCTGCACCGTGTCCGGAATCGGCAGCCCGGCCAGACCAAGCACCGTCGGCATGATGTCCGGCGCCTGGGCGAGGGCGTCGAACCGCTTCCCCGCGCCCGTCCCATCCGGCAGCCGGATGATCAGCGGGACCTGTGCCACCTGGTCGTACAGCGGCGCCGTCTTGCCCATCACCTTGCCGTGCTCGGCCAGGTACGTGCCGTGGTCGGCCATGACGATCACGGCGGTGTCGTCGAGCATGTGCAGCCGCTCGAGGGTCTTGAACAGCTCCCCCCACCACCGGTCCACGAGGGTCACCGACCCGGCATACGTGGCCTTCAGGTGGTTGATCTCCCCCTCCGTCATCCCCTCGGGCGGAACCGCGATGTGCTGCAGGAAGACGTCCCCGTCGTACCCGTCCTCGTACAGGTCAACGTAGTGCTGGGGCGGGTCCCACGGCTCGTGCGGATCGAAACCGTCGATCCACAGGAAGAACTGCTCGTGGCCCCGGTTCATCTCCAGCCACTCGCAGGCCGCGGCGTAGAGCTGCGCGCAGAAGTAGTCCTCCTCCCGGCGCCGGTAGCGCACGTTGCGCAGGTACTGCCCGTCGCTCCGGTTCGCCGCGTGGGCGTTGATCTTGCCGACGTCCCGCGTGGGGAAGTCCACGGGCAGCGAGTCCATGCGGAAGCGATCCACCTC
>JASFTE010000302.1:0-6220 GCA_050114035.1 Armatimonadota bacterium
CTGGGGCAGAGCGCGCATGGCGCCGTCCTGCAGGGCTTTGGCAGGGAGGGTCAGCGCGTCGTGGTGAAGATGGTGTCCGCGGCCGCGGACAGCCCCGGCCGAGGCGTACGGGCGGCGCTGCGGACTGAGCTGGAGGCCATCTCGCGCCTGGCGCATCCCAACATCGTCTCCCTCCTGGACTGGGGCGAGCACAACGAGATGCCGTACCTGGTCACGGAGTACTGCGACGGGCTGAGCGTGTTCGACGTGCTTGTGCTCGCCGGCCAGTTCAGCCTCATGCGTACGCTCGAGGTGCTGTCGGACGCCTGCGAGGGGCTGTCGGTGGCGCATGCGCAGGGCATCATCCACCGGGACATCAAGCCGGGTAACATCATGCTGGTGCGCAACGGCCCGGCGAAGCTGGGAGACTTCGGCGTTGCCGCGACGCGGGAGGACGCGCTGGGCTCTCGCAAGAAGGTCATCGCCGGGACGGTGCCCTACATGTCGCCCGAGCAGTCGCGGGGGGAGGTGCTCGACGCGCGCTCGGACGTGTGGGCTCTGGGCGCGACGATGTACGAGATGCTCAGCGGCACGCTGCCGTTCCCGGGGGGGAGCCATCGGGTGGTGCTGCAGAAGATCAGGGAGGAGCAGCCGCGGGCGCTCGAGGGCCGTGGGGCGGCGCTCTCAGAGATCGTCTTCAAGTGCCTCGAGAAGGACCGGACGGCCCGCTACCGGTCGGCCCGGGAGCTCGGGGGCGTGCTGCGGATGGCCGTGGAGCAGCAGCTTTGATGCGGCGGTACGACGGCCGTCATGGGCGTGCGACGGATTCGTAGCACGCAATGGTCAGCTCCGCCGTGCGCTCCCAACTGAAGTCCCGCGCTCGCCGGAGGCCCTTCCGGCGCAGCTCCCCGCGCAGCTCCTCGTCGGTAAGCGCCCGCACGATGGCCTCCGCGATCTCGTCCTCGGAGTACGGATCCACCAGCAGCGCGGCGTCCCCTGCCGTCTCGGCAGTGCCGGACGTGCCGGACGCAATCGTCGGCGTGCCGCAGGCGAAGGCCTCAAGGACGGGGATGCCGAAGCCCTCGTAGAGGGTGGGGAAGAGGAACAGATCGGCAGCGGCGTAGAGGGCGGGGAGGTCCTCATCGGCCGCATAGCCCGGGAACAGCACGTCTGCCTCGGCCTCGAGCTCCCGCACGGTGGGGAGGACGTCGCCGTGGAGCCAGCCGCGCTTGCCCACCATGGCGAGCAGGTGCGGCAGGTTCGCTTCCCGCTTGGCCCGGACGAAGCCGCGGATGGTGCGCACGGGGTTCTTGCGCGGCTGCAGCACGCCGAGGAAGAGGGCGTATGGGTCGGGCAGTGCGTAGCGCGCCCGGACGCGCTCGAGGTCGGGGTCCGCGGGCGGCGTGAAGTCAGGCGGCAGCGCGTTCGGGGTTACGTGGACCTTGTCCAGTGGGACGCCGTACTCGCGCACGAGGTCGGCCCGGGTGCATTCGGACACCGCCATGATGGCCGCCGCGCGCCGGAGGGAGCCGGGGAGGCCGAGGGCGAACACGAGACGATCGCGCAGCGTGAACCACTCCGGGTGGAGGCGGAAGCTCACGTCGTGGATCGTGGTCACCACGGGACAGGGCGCGCGGAAGGGCAGCATGTACTGCACGTGGAGCACGTCCAGGCCGTCACGCCTGGCGGCCGCGGGGAGGGCCAGGAGCGTCCAGAGGCGTCCCCCCGGTCTGGTGACGGTGCGGACGGCGAAGCTCGGCCCGGGGGGCTGCAGTGCATCGCCCGGGTCCCGGTCCACGTAGAGGACGAACTCGTGCCCCGCGCCGACGGACGCGAGGCCGTGGATGAGCCCGAGGGTGTAGCTTCGGTCCCCGGTCTTTCTGCCGAGCACGGTGCGGGCGTCGATGCCGATGCGCATTGGCCTGGTGTGTGGGCCTCTACTCCCTGGGTGTCTCCATGCGCACGGCTTGGCGAGCAAGCCGTGCCACACGGAGGTAGGTTTCTCTTCCGCGGCTTTCGGAGTATAGTGGTCGGGCTTTGGAGGTGTCAATTTCCGGCGGTGAGCTCGGTGGACGTGGCGGTGTGCATTGTCAACTGGAACACGCGGGAATGCCTGGCGCGCTGCCTGGAGTGCGTGGTGCGGGAGGGCGCCGAGGAGGTGGTTGTGGTTGACAACGCCTCCGACGACGGCAGCGCAGACATGGTGGCGGAACGCTTCCCCGATGTGAGGCTCATCCGCAACGAGGAGAACATGGGCTACGCCGCCGGGAACAACCAGGCCATCGGAGCATCGTCGGGCGAGTATGTGCTGCTGCTGAATCCGGACGTGGAGCTGCACGAGGGTGCGCTCGGGACCATGCTCGACTTCATGGGAGAGAACGAGCGCGCGGGAGCGCTGGGCTGCAAGCTGATACTCCCCGACGGCTCGGTGCAGCAATCGTGCAGGACGTTCCCGACGCCCCGGGTGCTGCTGTGGGAGGCCACCGGGCTCAGCAGGCTTTTGCCGCGCAGCCGCGTCTTCGGGCGGTACCGCATGGGGCAGTGGGATTACGGCGACGTGCGGGAGGTGGACCAGCCGATGGCCTCGTGCCTGATGCTGCGGCGGGCGGCCATCGAGGAGGTGGGCGAGTTCGACGAGCGGTTCCCGATCTACTTCAACGACGTTGACCTGTGCCTGCGGCTGAAGCAGGCGGGCTGGCGCGTCTTCTACACGCCGGCGGCGACGGCACTGCACCACCACGGGCAAGCGACGCGGCAGGCCGGGAGGCGGATGATCACGGAGTCCCATCGGAGCCTGGCGGCGTTCTACCGCAAGCACTACCGGGGCAAGATCGGCGCGCCGGCGTACTGGATGAGCATGGCGCTCATCGGCGCGGGGCGCCTGTGGCGTGTGCTGGTGGCGTCTCGGCGGCGGGCTTGACAGGGCGAAATGGGCGGGGGTATAGTCGCAGGAGCATCGGTGCCACACATCGGTCCGAGGAGCCACGCCAAGTGGTGAGCGAAGAGCTGCTGAAGATCCTTGCCTGTCCCCACCCGAAGTGCCACAAGGACCACGAGCTGGACGTGTCGCCCGTGGAGAAGCGGGGCGACACGATCGTGTGCCTGCGGTGCGGGAGGAAGTACCCAATACGGGACGACATCCCCATCATGCTGATCGACGAGTGCGAGGAGCCCGGGGAGGCGGCATCGGAGGAGGCGGCAGAGGACGCGTAAGGCCGCCGTCGTCCCGTGGGGCCGCGCGGTGCGGTCGGCGCCGATCCCCATTGCATGGACCTCTGCATCTGCATCGTAAGCTGGAACGTCGCGGCGGAACTGCGCGGGTGCCTGGAGTCAGTGGCGCCCCAGGGAGACGAGGCGGGTCCGGAGGTCATCGTCGTTGACAACGCCTCGAGCGACTACTCGGTCGCCGTCGTGGGCCGGCACTTCCCCCGCGTGAAGCTCATCGAGAACGAGACCAACGTCGGGTTCGCGGCGGCCGCCAATCAGGCGCTGTCGGCGGGGTCGGGGCGGTACGTTCTGCTGCTGAATCCCGACTGCGTCGTCCCCGAGGACGCCCTGCGGCGGATGGTGGAGTTCGCCGACTCGCGGTCGGACGCGGGGCTGATCGGGCCGAAGCTCGTGTACCCGGATGGCCGGCTGCAGCACTCGTGTCGGCGGTTCCCCACGGTGAGGGCGGCCATCTTCCGGCACACGGTGTTCGGGAGGCTTTTCCCCCGGGCGGCGAGCCCGGAGGAGTACCTCATGGCCGCCTGGGCCCACGACGAGGTGCGCGAGGTCGATTGGCTCTCGGGGGCGTGCCTGATGGCGCGGCGCGAGGCCATCGAAGAGGTGGGCCCTCTGGACGAGCAGTTCTTCTGGGGATCGGAGGACGTGGACTGGGCGTACCGAATGCACGAGAAGGGCTGGAAGGCGCTGTACTTCCCGGAGGTGACGGTGGTGCACGCGGTCGGCGCAAGCACCGACCAGGTAGTGGCTGCGACCGTGGTGCGCACGCATCGCAGTATGCTGCGCCTGTACCGGAAGCACTTTTGCCCGTTCGCGCTTGCATGGCTTCCGGTGGCGGCGGGCGTGTGGGCGCGTGCCGGGCTGATCCTGGTGCAGCATTGGCTGAAGTGGCTGTGGACGAGGGCGACCCGCCGACTGCGGCGCCGGCGCGGATAGTGGCCGGAGGGGTCGGAGCATCACACATGGCTGCACGAACGCTGGAGAACATCGCGCGCGCGCTTGTTGTGCTCGTGGCGGTGTCGGCGCCGTGGCTGCTGGGCTACTTCCCCGGCGCCCGGGGCCATTGGCTCGATGGGGTCCTCCCCCTGCTGGCCCAGTACGGGGCGCCGCTGATGGTGCTGCAGATCGCCATCATCGTGGCCGCCGGGTGCTGGGTGGCGGCAGGACGTGTGGGAGGCAGCCCGCGACGCCCGCCGCGGGCGACGGATGTGGCGGCAGTGGCCCTGCTGGGCCTCATGGCCATCTCCACGCTCACCTCCGTGTACCGCCACGCCAGCGTGGTGGAGCTGCACCGCATCCTCGGTTGTTTCCTGCTGTTCGTGCTGGTGCGGGCGATGGCGGGAGATGAGCGGCACCGCCACTGGCTGTGCGTGGCCCTCATTGCGAGCTGCTCTTGCGTTGCGCTCTTCGGGCTGCGCCACTACGTGAAGACGGCCGTGCTGCTCGGCGACCCGAGTTGGCGTGAGTTCGGGACGTTCGGCAACCCGAACTCCTTCGCCGGGCTCCTCGCAATGGCCATACCGCTGTCTGCCGGGCTCGCGATTCGGGCGCGCTCGACGGCGGGGCGCATGCTCCTCGGCACGGGCCTGGCCGTCATGGTCGTGGTGCTGTTCGCGACCGGATCCAAGGGGGCCATGCTGGCGCTGTTGCTGGCGCTGATGTTCTTCGTGGCCGTTGTGGTGTGGCCCGCCACGGGGTCGAGTCGCGCACGCAAGGCGGTCGTGCTCGCCGCGGCGGCGGCGCCCATAGCCCTGGCGCTCGTGCTGCCGCCGATGCGGGCACGGATCACGACGGCCTTCACGACGCAGTCGCACTCGGGGGCCTTCCGCTACTACACGTGGAAGGGCACCGCGCGGATGATCGCCGCCCGGCCGTGGCTGGGGTTCGGGCCCGGGACGTTCGCGAGTGCATACCCGCGCTACACGGAGGTGGGCTTCTCGCGCATGGCCCACAACAAGGACCTCCAGGTGGCGGCCGAGTGCGGGGTGCCGGCCGCCGCGGCGCTGGCCGCGCTGTTCTTCGCGTACTTCATCGCGGTGGGTCGCCGGGTGGTGGCGTTGGGCCGGCAGGAGGAGCCCCCGTCGTACGGCGAGCGGGCGCTCCTGGTGGGCTGCGCGGCCTCCGTGGGGGCCTTCGGGCTTCACTGCCTCGTTGACTACGATTGGTACATCCCCGCGCTGGCGCTCACCGTGTGGTTCCTCATGGGACTCGGATTGGCCGATCCTGAGCCCGCGGGGTCGGGCTCGAGTGCGAGCGGGCAGCTTCCCAGGCGCACAGGAGGCGCCCGGGGGCCCTGGCGTCGCGTCGCGCTCTGGGTCGTGGTCGCGGGCAGCATGGTCGTCCTGTGCCACTTTCCGGTTCGGGTGCTCACGGCGGCGGCGCTGCTGCAGCGCGCTCGGGCGGCAGCCGCAGGCGATGTGTATGCAGCCCAAGATGAGCTGCGGCGGGCCATCGCGGTGACACCGGGTGATGCCGGCCTGCACGCCCAGATGGCCTCGTTCCTGCGCGTGATGGGCCAGGGGGGGGCATCGGAGGCGTCGTGGCGGGCGGTCGCCGAACTCAAGGAGGCAGCGGCTTTGCAGCCTACCGAGCCCACCCACCGGTACCAGCTTGCGCGGGTGTACGGCGAGCTGGACGAGGGGGAGCAGGCCATCGCCGCCGCGCAGCACGCCCGGTCGCTGTCCCCGTGCGACACCGGGGCGCTGCTGCAGCTGGCGCGGCTGTATGAGAGGGCCGGGCGGTTCGACGACGCGCATGCGATGTACGTTGAGATCGATGAGCTATGGCACTCGCCGGTGGGCCGGCATCAGGCCATCGAGGGGTACGCCAACCTGGACTACGCCTACGCCTGGCTGCACCTGGCGCAGTTGGCGGAAGAGGCGGGCGACGCGGCTGGAGTGGCCGCCGCAAAGGGTCTCGCGCTGGTGCTGCTGGACGACTATCGTAGATGGTCGGCGCAGCAGGCCGAAATGGCCCGGGCGGGAGCCAACGTCCGGCCACCGGATACCGAGGCGGC
>JASFTE010000303.1:0-6212 GCA_050114035.1 Armatimonadota bacterium
ACTTGTGGAAGTACTGCCACGCGCGGAAGGAGTTGCGGGCCGAGGCGGTGCCGTGATTCTCGTCCATGGCCATGACGGCGCCATTCTCCACCTGCGCGTGGAATGCCCGGCGCTCGTGGCCGATAGCGGCGTCCCTGAGGAGCGCGTTGGTGATCTCGAGGCGATCCTGGTCGGTCCAGATGGGCAGCTCTTCGAGCAGGTCCCACTCGTGTACGTGCGTCGCGGCGCGGGGCTGCATCTCGTTGAGCGGCTCGGGGACCGCCAGCAGGTGGCGGTTCGTGTCGAGCAGCTCTTTCATCAATGGGGGGAGCTCGGGGCTGCCCGTGCGGAAGTACGTCTGCCCCATGCGGGCGATCATGCCGGTCAGGGAGACGAGGGTCTTGCCGGGCTGGTCGCTCTTGATGACCTTGCCCTCGGCGTCCATGAAGCCGGCCTGCTGCAGTCGCTCGCGGAACCAGTCCATGCCGGTGTACTGCGGCTGGCGCTTGGAGCTGAGGGAGTGGGAGGCGTCGGGGAAGAACCGGTAGCCTTTCCTCTCGAACTCCACGTCGGTGACGGGGTCGGGAAGAACCAATGTGGTTCCCGTCACCTTTGCGTGCCGGTCACCGAATACCGAGATCGCCCGCCGTACCCCCTCGGCATCGGACCCGGCGAGCACGAGCACGTTGATCCCCCGCGCGAAGGGGTCGTGCACCGTACGGATGACGTAGCCGCCTGTGCCCGGGTAGATGGAATCGGCGACCACGTAGCGCCGGCCATAGAGCACGGACAGCAGGCGGTTGTTGTTGACGCTGCCGAGGGCCACGATGTTGCGGTCGCCGGTCCCAGCGAAGTCGATGCGCCAGTGCTCATCGGCCACCTCTGCGGCAAGGCGCACGGGGACTGCAGCACCGGTCCGCTCGCGGATCAAGGCGACGAACTGCTCGGCCAGCGCCGCGTACTCGGGCGCGTCCGGCGTGACCACAACGCAGTGCGGCTGCCCGTTGGCGACGAGGACGGTCCGCGGGTACAGCCTCTTCAGCCTGGTGATGGGAGAGGGCGAAGGTGGAGCAGCGGCGACTGACGACGTGAGGTACAGGTGGATCGCGAGGAGGGTGACACACGCGCGAGCCATCACTGGCACCCGCCTCCCTCTCAGTCGGCCTTCACGATGCCGCGCTCCGTCATGCGGAGTCTGCGGAACCAGCGGTCGCAGGCGGGCGGCATGCCGATGCCGGCGTTGAAGCTGAGGTCACCGGGGAAGAGCAGCACGCACTGCAGGTTCATGTACTGCAGCGGGACGCCGTCGGCGGCGGCGAAGTTCATGGTGCGGTCGATGGCGCCGTAGTTCTCTCGGATGAGGTCCTCGAGAATCCCATAGCGCGATGTCGGGTAGTAGGACGAGTATGTGCCACCGTCGTCGTCCGCCCAGTCCTCGTCATCCCCGGGCTCGTGGCCCCAGCTCTCATCATCTCCTGGCTCGTCGCGGTACAGCCTTCTGAACTCGTTGGCGGCGAGGACGACGCCGTCGTTGGCCCAGCGGGCCTCCACCTTCTCGTGGTCGAACTCAACGATGGCGGCGGCGGGGGGCGTGCCGCCGGCGATGAGCATATTGGTGCCGACGGCGCGCGGGGTCGCCTTGACGATCTCGACGCCCTGGGCGACGGTGCGGGCGTACTGGGCGGCTTTGCGGAGCATGAAGCACGTGGAGATGCCCTCGAGGGAGTTGGAGTGCGCGCCGTAGGCGGTGTTGTTGGCGGTGACGATGCCGTCGGCGTTCATCAGGGTCCAGCCGTTGATGATGCCGGCCCAGGTGATGGTCATGAACGGGCGGCCGCGGTCGGGCGTGAAGTGGGCGATGACCATGCCGTACTCGGGCACGCCATAGTCGTAGAAGTCCATGTTGCGGCCGACGATGCACTCGCCGGTCTTCGTGGCGGGGCCGAAGACGCCATAGGAGGTGCAGTAGGAGTAGGAGGAGTACGACATGCCGCGCTGCACATCGCCGAAGAGCTGCGCGAGGACAAGATCGTAGTAGTTGACGTCGGCGGCCCGGGCCAGCGCACGGAGCTCGCGCCGGTACTCGACGGGCTGGAAGCGCTCCATCACGAGTGTGCCATCAATGAGTCGGCGGTAGGATTGGGGGCTGATCGCCACGCTGTCGTGGACGACGTTCTGGACCATCCGCCGGACCTGGGCCCGGAGGAGCCTACCGTGCTGCTCGCCCATCTGCTCGGGGGTGCCGGCGACATGCAGCACCATATAGCCGTCGAGGTAGCCGAGATGGCCGTCGGGGTAGGGCGCGGATGCGGCCCGGGCGGCCGGCGCGCTGCACGCGGCCAGGAGCAGCACGGCAGCATGGACGGCGGGGCCGCGCCAGGCGACGAGCCGGAGTCGGCGTGTGTGTGCGTGGAGCATCGTCAGTGCGCCCATCATGCGCCCGGGTATACGAATGCTTCTGCCACGGAAAAGGGTGCACGTTCCGTGGTGCGGGCCTCACTGGGGCGCGGCGTCGGAAGGCCGATCGGCTTCCCGGAAGTCGGCATGGCAGGGAAGGCAGTAGTCGATGCCGTGGCAGAGGATGCAGACGGGCTTGATCTGATTGGCCAGGTCCTTGTGCTTGAGGGCGAACCCCTCAACGTGGGACGTGGGCGGGGTGTCCTTGTGGCACATCTGGCACAGCTCGGTCTCGTGACACTGGGCGCAGGCGGCGCTGTTCGCGGCCACCGCGGGGCCGTGGTCCATGGCGAAGTTCGCCGGGTGCGGCATGGGGAGCCGGTGGCAGCTCGTGCAGTAGGCGTCCGGGTGGCACTGGGCGCAGGCCGATTTGAGCTTCGCGGCGGGCTCGCCGTGCGTCCCGAGCCACTGCTCCGCGTGCGGGATGTCTATCTGGTGGCAGTCGTCGCAGTACGTGTCCTTGTGGCAGCGCGCGCATGATTCGGTGTCGTCCGCGCTGGCCTGCCTGTGCCAGGGGATCCAGTCGTCCGGATGCGGGATGGGCGCTCCGTGGCACTCGTCGCAGGAGCCCGGGGGGTGGCACAGAGCACAGTTGTGGGCGACGGACTTGCCGTGGCGGCGGATCCATCCGGAGGGGTGCGGATCGGTGGCTCTGTGGCATTCGACGCAGGATTCGACGGTGTGGCACTTGGTGCACTGCCGCGCGCTGACCCTGGCATCGGCCCCGTGCGTCTTCGGGTAGTTGTCCGGGTGCGGGATCGCGACCCCGTGGCAGCCGTCGCAGTGGGCGCGGTCGTGGCAGCGGTAGCACAGGCCGGGGCCCTCTCCGGCCGCTGCCGCGTGGGCCGCGTCGGCCCAGCCGCGCGGGTGGGGCATGGGGAGCCGGTGGCAGTCGTCGCAGTAGCTCTTCTCGTGGCACTGCCAGCACTCAGCGCGGTCCGTGATGCGCCGTCCGTGCGCGCGAAGGAACCCGGCGTCGTGGGTGGCGGGCTCGATGGCTGCCATGGGGGAGTGGCAGACCGGGCAGCGGTTATCGGCGCGCCGGCCATCGTGGCACTCCAGGCAGGTGTCCATTTGCGGCGCGATACGGTCCGTGTGGCCGACGACATCGTGGCAGACCTGGCAGTGGGCGCCGCGCCGCAGATGGGCACGGTGGGAGAAGATGATGCCCCCGGCGGCCTCCTCGAGGGTGACGATGTTGTGGCACTCGAAGCAGGGAAGGCCTTTGACGCCCGCGGGGAAGGCGCCGCCGAGAGCGGGCTGAGGCTTCGGGGACGGCGCCGGTCCGGTAGTGTCGGCGACGGGAGGGCGTTCCTGCCTGCTGGCGGCCGCCCACCAGCCCAGGGCGAACACGCCGCCGACGAGAAACGCGACGGCGACGATCCATCTGGCGGCACGGCGGGCCGGGCTCACGCCGCCGTCCCCCCGTCATCGGGCTCGGATGCCCGCGGCTCCGCGGCGATTCGTTCGTACTCCAGTGGGTGGTGCTCCAGCATGTCCTCTCGGCTCATCTTGCCCGTCCACCACACCCAGCTCATGGGGAAGCGGTCCGGGTTGAAGTGCACGTTATAGAAGTGCCAGATCACGATGGCGAGCGTCGCCAGGAGCCCCTCGTCACTATGGGCCTCGTGCGCCACGTCCACGGCGACCTTCGGGAGGAAGCGCATGGCGTACTCATGGAACCAGAGCACCACCCCGGAGCCGATCATGATGACGCAGCCCCAGTACACGGCCCAGTAGTCGAACTTCTCGAAGTAGCTGAACCTGTCGAACCTGGGCCTGTGTCGCCGCAGTCCGAAGAAGTAGGCGACATTGAGCAGCACGTCGAGCACGTCCTTGACGCGGGGGAGGAGGTACTTCCACTGCTCTCGTCCCTCACGCGTGAAGGCCACGTACCCCATATGGAAGACGCCCACCAGTGTCAGGGCGGTGGCGCCGATGCGGTGCAGGACGCCCGCCGCCCCCACGCCGCCGGCGAGGCGGAAGACCAGCTCGGCGAAGGCCGAGTCCGGGTAGCGGAGGGGCATGCCGGTGAGGATGAGGATGATGCAGCTCACGGCGAGGATGATGTGCTGCACCCTCATGAGGAGCGTCATGCGCTCGATCTCTTCGGGAGCGCCCGCGACGCCGATGAACGTCTCCTCTGCAGGCCTGTTGTGTGACGCCACTTCTCTACCGCAGCCTTTCGCTCTGCCTGGGCCTACCGGTCCCTGCCGGACAGGGCCCGGCGGAACAGATCCAGGGCGATGTGTCCGCACAGCATGGCCATGACCACGATGGTCAGCCACTTGAAGCCCGAGCGCACGTAGAACAGCAGTGGCTCGCGCTCCCGCGTGACCACCACGTGGATCTTGCCCCTGGCCACGTTAGGACTCGCGGCTCGGTGACACTGCCCGCACGTGTTCTGCAGGTTGTCCGGGTGCACCGAGGACAAGGGATCGGCGGACGACCGCACATCGTGCGCGCCGTGGCAGCTGGCGCAGTTCGCCACGGCCACGCTGCCATGCCGGTTGGCGATGCCGTGGTAGCTCTCGCGGTACGAGTAGTACTGCTCGGTGGGGACGCCGTACTCGCCAACGATGGCTTGCGACGCGTGACAGCTCGCGCACGTGTTCACGACCGCCCCGGGATGGACGGTGGATTGCAGATCGTCGGCGGCCCGCACGTAGTGCTCGCCGTGGCAGTCGGTGCATATGGGCACATCGGCGTTGCCCTCGAGCGCGGCGCGGCCGTGCACGCTGTCGCGGTACTCGTTGAATTGCTCATCGTGACACCGCACGCAGGCCGCCAGAGCCACCGGGTCGTTCGTCGCAACGCGCTCCAGCGTCTGCATCGCCGCCTGAATGCCCGCGTCATCGGTGGATGCGCGGCGGTGCATTCCCTCGGCCATGTCACGGTGGCAACTGGCGCAGTCGCGCGTGCCGTGGGCCGAGGCCGCGAACTGCTCGCCATCCACGGAGAGCGAAACCCACCGGCCGTCCTCGCGGACGACGCCGAACTCCGAGATGCCGTGGCAGACGAGGCACGCGGCAGTGGTGTCGGGAGGGGGCGGCGCGGCGGCGTCCGGAGGCGCCGCACGGGCGAGTGCGACGCTGAGGAGCAGCGCGGAGGCAGCATGGATGATCGTGATAGCGTATTGCATTGCGCTCGCCGGCGGCGGCGGACGGATAGTGTTCGTCGCCGCAGCCGCGGTCGCCTTCCCCGGGTGGCGCGGAGCGGGCCGTCCCGTGCGGGACGGCCCGCATGGCATCAGCACGCACGCACACTGGCGCATCTCGGCGGAGCAGACGGTGGACTAGAGCGACTGCAGTATGGCCAGAGCCGTGTTCAGCAGCGTCATGGAGTACTCGGTGTTGTGCACGCCGCGGCTTGCGCCGGCCTCGGCGAGGTCGAAATCGAACTTGGCTATGTCGTAGCTCTCCTGACCGGCTGAGTCCAGTGAACCCCTGTCGATGCTGGACAGGAGCTGGGCGACCTGGGCCGCGAGGGCGTCGAAGGCAGCCTGTGCATCGTCGCGCTTGGTCTCGGCATCCTGTTCGGTCGGGTGACAGCCCGGCTGCGCGCAGGCGGCGAGGTTGTTCGCCAAGAAGGTATGCCCGGTGTTGACGGGATTCTCTATGGTCGGATCCGGGGGATGCTCCTCAAACACGTGACACTGGATGCAGCGAAGGGCGGCCGCGTTTGTATGGGGCGAGTTGGGCCCGGTCAGCGGATCGCCGTTCGCGTCGACGCCTCCCTCGCCGAGGAAGATCTCGCGCTGCGGGTGATGGGGGTCC
>JASFTE010000304.1:0-6210 GCA_050114035.1 Armatimonadota bacterium
AGAGTGCGACGGCCGTGACGGTGCACTTCATGCGTCCGGAGATAGACGCCGGTGAGATCATCCTGCAGCAAGAGGTGCCGATCAGACCCGGCCAGAGCCAGCACGAGCTGATGCTGCAGTGCAAACGCGTGGGGGCCGACCTGCTGGCAGAGACGCTCCATGGGTTCCGGACGGACACGGTGACGACCGAGCCAAATCCAGCCGATGCCTCGTCGTACTTCTCCTTCCCGACAGCCGACGACGGGCGGCGCTTCCGGGAGGCCGGGTGCCAATGGTTCTAGGCCGGCGCTGCCGCTCCGGCGCGCACGAGCGCAGAGGGCCAGTGAACGCCTTCACGGTTGACGTGGAGGATTACTTCCACGCGTCGGCCTTCCGGGTCTCGGCGCCCCCGGAGGCGTGGGACGACTTCGAGCCGCGCGTGCTGGCGAACACGCGGCACATCATGGCCATGCTGGAGGCCCACCACACCGTCGGCACATTCTTCGTGCTCGGCTGGGTGGCGGAACGCTTTCCGGAGCTGGTCCGGGAGCTCGCCGGGCGGGGGCACGAGGTGGCCTGTCACGGCCATATGCATCGGTCGATCACCGAGATGACCCAAGCGGAATTCGCCAGCGAGATAGGCGACGCGAAGCGGGCTATCGAGGCAGCCGTGGACGAGTCCGTGCTGGGTTTCCGCGCGCCCAACTACTCCATCCCCGACGTTGCGCACTGGGCGTTTGACGAGCTGCGAAACGGCGGATTCCGCTACGACTCGAGCGTCTTTCCCACCCGATGGCGGCGCACCGGGCTGCCCGGCGCGCCGACCCGGCCCTTCGCGCACCCCAGCGGCCTGCATGAGTTCCCGATGACGACGGTGCCCCTGCTGGGCACGCGCTGGCCCGTCGCGGCGGGCACGTACCTGCGACTGGCGCCGTATGGCGTCACCGAGCGAGTCCTCCGACGACTGAACCGCGCCGGGACGCCGTTCATTGTGATGGTGCACCCGTGGGAGATCGACCCGGACCAGCCGCGGGTGTCGGGGAGCGCATTCGTGCGGTTCAAACACTACGCCAACCTCCGCAAGATGGCCGAGCGGATCGAGCGGCTACTCCAACACTTCACCTTTGCGCCACTCAGAGAATGCCTGCCCAGTGGACGGCCGCAGCCCGTCATGGCATCGGCGGCGACGCTGCTGCGGGCAGGCAGCGCCCAGGCGCCGTAGGCACACCATGCGCATACTGCTGATGAGCGCCAACTTCCCGCCCGAGATTGGGACAGCGGCCCACCTGTTCTACGAGCTTGCCGGCGGGCTGCGCAAGCGGGGGCACGAGGTGACGGCGGTCACCGGGTTCCCCAGCTACAACGTGGCCCCGGAGATCGCGGCGCGGTACCGCGGGCTGCACCGGCGGGAGCGGATGGACGGGGTCTCGGTGGTGCGCACGCGCGTGCCGAGATTCGTGCGCGCCTCCATGATCGGCCGCGGGCTGGAGCATCTGTGCATGGCCTGGCCCTTCGCTGCCGCCGCGCTTGCCGCCGGCAGGCACGACGTGACGCTGGTGTACTCGCCGCCGCTGACGCTGGGCGTCGCGGCGTGGCTCATCAGATGGCTGCGCCGGACACCGTTTGTCTTCAACGTGCAGGATCTGTTCCCAAAGGAAGCGGTGGACATCGGCGTGCTGCGCAGCCGTCCAATCATACGGGCACTGGAGCTGCTCGAGACCTTCATCTACCGGCGCGCCCGGTTCGTCACGGCGCACTCGGCCGGGAACCGGGAGCACGTGATCGGCAGGGGCTGTCCCGCAGAGCGCGCGGCGGTAGTCCCGAACTGGGTCGACACCGACCGCGTCAAGCCCATGCCCCGGGACAACGAGTTCAGCCGGCGACATCGGCTCAACGGCCGGTTCGTCGTGTCCTTCGCCGGGACGATGGGGCTGCTGCAGGACATGGAGACCATTGTGGGCTGCGCGAGCCTCCTGAAGGATCACGACGGCATCCAGTTCCTGCTCGTGGGCGATGGTGTGGAGAAGCCCAAGGCTGAGCAGCAGATCGCGGCTCGTGGGCTCCGCAACGTCATCATGCTGCCGATGCAGCCGCGCGACGTATACCCGCAGATCCTCGCCGCCAGCGACGCGAGCCTCGTGACGCTGAAGACCGCCCTGGCAACCCCCGCCGTGCCGTCGAAGATCCTCAGCATCATGGCCGCGCAGCGCCCGGTCATCTCGAGCATTCGTGACGAGAGTGACGCCACGAAGCTCGTGAAGGGGGCGAACTGTGGGATCTGCGCGCGCCCCGAGGATCCCGGGAGCATGGCGGCGGCCGTCCTGCGCCTGCACGAGGACCGGGAACTGCAGCGTCGGCTGGGGCAGAACGGCCGGCAATATGCCGAGGCTCACCTGTCGCTGCGTGCGGCCCTGGACAGGTACGAGGCGCTCTTCCGGCGAGCCGCCGATAGCACGGCGTGAGTCGGCACATGTCGGCCGCACGAGGCCGGGGGCCGCGTGGGCCGTGATGGAACAGCAGGGACGCCATGCAACACACGGGAGCAGCCAATTCGGCGACAGCACTCGTCACCGGGGGAGCGGGGTTCATCGGCGCCAACATCGTGAAGCGGCTGGTGGCGGACGGACACCATGTGACGGTGCTGGACAACCTCGTGTCGGGGCATCGGGAGAATCTGGACGGGCTCTCTGGCGTCACGTTCATCGAGGGTGACGTGCGTGATGCCGAGACGGTGCGCGAAGCCATGGACGGCGTGGACGTCATCTTCCATCTCGCCGCCTCTGTGGGCAACCGGCGTTCTATCGAGGATCCCGTGACCGATTCCGAGGTCAACGTGATCGGCACCATCCGTGTGCTCGAAGCCGCCCGGGAGGCCGGGACACGCAAGATAGTCGTGTCCTCGTCGGCCGGGATTCTCGGCGAGTTGAAGACGCTGCCCATCCGGGAAGACCATCCGCTCGAGCCTGTCACGCCGTATGGCGCCAGCAAGCTGTGCGAGGAGAAGATGTGTCTGGCATATGCCCGGCTCTACGACGTCGAGGCCATTGCCCTGCGCTACTTCAACGTCTACGGCCCGCTGCAGCGCTACGATGCCTATGGAAACGTCATCCCCATCTTCGCCTTCCGCATGCTGCGCGGCGAGCCGCTGACCATTTTCGGGGATGGGGAGCAGACGCGGGACTTCGTGAACGTCAGAGATGTGGTGGAGGCCAACATCCGGGCAGCCGACGCGGTGGGGGTATCGGGCGCATTCAACATCGCGAGCGCGACACGCATCTCCATCAACCGATTGGTCGAGTTGATGAGAGAGGGGAGCGGGCTGGACCCGGAAGTGCGCTCGGGGCCGCCGCGGCGCGGTGACGTCCGCGACAGCCTGGCCGACATCAGCGCCGCCCAGGCCCAGTTGGGTTACCAGCCGGCGACGACGATGAGGGACGGGTTGGCCGAGTACTTCGACTGGGCCAGGGAGGACCCTGTGGTGTTCACGGAGGTGGCCGGGTGATGAGGATCCTGGTGCTCGGCGGCGAGGGCATGCTCGGGCACAAGATGTACCAGGTCCTGCGGGCCCGGTTTGACCATGTGGCCTGCACGGTCCGCGGCAGGCGCGAGGACGAGTTCTATCGGGAGATTGGCCTCTTCCAGAACGGCAATCTGGTGGAGGGTCTCGACGCCACGCAGACGTCCGGCGTACGTGAGATCCTCGAAGAGCAGCGGCCCGATGTCATGGTCAACTGCATAGGGATTATCAAGCAGCGGGACGAGGCGAAGCAGCCGATCCCGAGCATCGCGCTGAACGCGCTGCTGCCCCATCTGCTCGCAGACGTATGCCGGCCCTGGCGCGGCCGGCTTATCCACTTCAGCACCGACTGCGTCTTCAGTGGCAAGCAGGGAAGTTACACTGAGGGCGATCCCCCGGATGCCGAAGACCTCTACGGCAGGACCAAATCCCTGGGGGAAGTGACCTGCGGGAACGCCCTCACACTGCGCACGTCGATGATCGGCCGAGAGCTTCAGTGCTTCCAGTCGCTGCTGGAGTGGTTCCTGGGACAAGAGCACACGACGGTGCGCGGGTTCACACGGGCCGTGTATTCGGGGCTCACCACCAACCAACTCGCGGACGTCGTCACTATGCTGATCCGCCACTACCCGAGCCTCTCCGGACTGTACCACGTCGTCGGCGAGGCCATCAGCAAGCACGACCTGCTCTGCCTCGTGCGCGACGTCTACGGCCTGGATATCGAGATAGTCCCAGACGACAGCGTGATCTGCGATCGCAGCATGGTCGGGGACAGTTTCTGTCGTGCCACGGACTACGTGTCACCTGCGTGGCCCGATCTCGTGGCGCAGATGGCCGCCGACCCGACCCCGTACGATGAGTGGAGGTAAGTGCCATGGAGCCCCTCGAGGGAAAACGCGTGCTCGTCACCGGCGGCACCGGCTCGCTGGGCAAGACGCTCGTCCGCCGCATCTCCTCGGGAGAGATGGGCAATCCGGACAGCGTCATCGTCTTCTCGCGGGACGAGACCAAGCAGCACTACATGCGCGTGCAGTGGCAGTACCACAGCCCCGTTCCGGTCACGGACGAGATAGTCTACCGGGACTTCCAGCAGAAGCTCGAATTCCGCATCGGAGACGTGCGTTGCTTCGAGAGCGTGGCGGAGGCGGTGCGGGAGGCGGACGTCGTCTTCAACGCCGCGGCCATGAAGCAGGTGCCGGCGTGCGAGTACGCTCCCCAGGAGGCGGCCCAGACGAACATCCAGGGAGCCGTGAACATCTGCCGCGCGATTCGCGAACAGAACCTGCCGGTTGAGACGGTGGTGGGAATCTCCACGGACAAAGCCTGCAAGCCTGTCAATGTCATGGGCATGACGAAGGCCATCCAGGAGCGCGTCTTCGTCCAGGCCAACCTGCGCTCGCCCGCGACGCGGTTCGTGTGCGTGCGCTACGGCAACGTCCTGGCATCCCGCGGGTCCGTGATCCCGCTGTTCCACGAGCAGATCAGGCGGGGCGGACCGGTCACCCTGACCACTCGGGACATGACCCGATTCCTGCTGAGCCTCGAGGATGCGGTGGATACCGTCTTCGCCGCCGTCCGCGAGGCGCAGCCCGGCGAGACATACATCCCCAGAGTCCCCGCCGCCTCCATGGAGAACATCGCCAGGGCGCTCATCGGCGATCGAGACATCGCGCTCAGCGTCGTGGGCATTCGGCCGGGAGAGAAGGTCCACGAGGTCCTCGTCAGCGGGGAAGAAGCGCACCGCACCATCGAGCGCAACGGGTGGTATGTCATCCGGCCGATGCTGGCCGAGCTGCGCCCGGACGCCTCGGAAGCACCCCGGCTCACCGAGGAGTACTGCTCGCGCGACTGCGTGATGAGTTTCGACGAGACCGCCGAGCTGCTCGGGCGGCACGGGTTGCTGGTGCCCCACGAACTCACCGAGACGGCGGACATACTGCAATGAAAGTCATGACGATACTCGGGACTCGGCCGGAGATAATCCGCCTCAGCCTGGTGATGCGGCTGCTCGATCGGTTCTGCGATCACACGGCGCTCCACACGGGACAGAACTACGACGACCGCCTGTACGGGCTGTTCCTGCGGGAGTTGGCGGTGCGAGACCCGGACATCCGGCTCCAGATCAAGGGGGCGAGATTCGGCGACCAGGTCGGGGAGCTGCTGGGAGAGGTGGAGCCCCTGCTGCTGCAGCATCGGCCCGATCGCGTCCTCATCCTGGGGGACACCAACAGCGGCCTGTCGGCCATCGTGGCTCGGCGCCTGGGCATTCCCGTCTACCACATGGAGGCAGGCAACCGGTGCTACGACGATCGGGTGCCTGAGGAGGTCAATCGGCGCGTCATCGATCACTGCAGCAGCGTGCTGATGCCGTACACGCGTCGCAGCCGGGACAATCTGCTGCGAGAAGGGATCGATGCGGACGCTGTCTACGTGATCGGGAACCCGATCAAAGAGGTCATGGATCACTTCAGCGACGCGATCGATAGCAGCTCGGCGCTGGCGGACTATGACGTGGACGCAGGTCGGTACTTTCTGGTCACCATGCACCGGGCGGAGAACGTGGACAACGAGGAGCGGCTGCGCAATCTGGTGGACGCACTCGTGGCTCTGCATCGGGAGTACGAGTTCCCGGTCGTGTGCTCGTTCCACCCGCGCACGCGCGCAAAGGTGGAGCAGTTCGGAGTGGACGTGGCACTCCCGGGTGTGCGGTTCGT